>NZ_JAWHPJ010000054.1:0-207218 GCF_032587815.1 Pseudomonas syringae group sp. 26L6 | reverse complement strand
GGATCAGTGACAGGGCGAAGGAACCCGACGAAGTCGGGCCGGAAACAGGAGCGAAAGGCTTTGGTTACTTTGGCCTCATCAAAGTAACTCGCCGAGGGGCGAAAAGGTGACCTGAGCCGGACACAAATATCACTGACATAGCAGAACCGCTGTGTGACGCAGAGCGTCACGAACTGCATGCCTACGCGGAGCGCAGGCACGATAATCAACAGCCCTACCACGATCGCGAAGAGGTCACCTGCCACCTGCGCAGGCACGATAATCATCTTTGTTATAAAGATGAGCGAGCATGAGCCGAGCATTCGTGCGTATCACTCGCGCCACTCAACCAAACCCCACAATAGCCTTGGTCTCCAGATACTCTTCAAAGCCATGCACGCCATACTCACGGCCATTGCCCGAGCGCTTGTAGCCGCCGAACGGGGCCATCGGGTTCCAGGCGGGGTAGTTCAGATGCACTTGTCCGGCACGAATGCGCGAAGCCACCGAACGGGCCTGCTCAATATCCTGCCCCTGTACATGCGCGCCCAGACCGTAAACGGTGTCGTTGGCAATCGCCACCGCCTCATCAACCGTGTCGTAGGCAATCAGGCACAGCACCGGACCAAATATTTCTTCCCGGGCGATACGCATGGACGAGTCCACTTCGGAAAATACCGTCGGCCGGGTGTAGAAGCCTTGCTCATGGCCTTGCACACGGCCTGGCCCGCCGCAGACCAGCTTCGCGCCTTCACTCAGCCCGGCATCGATCATCGCCTGTACGCGGTGAAACTGTGCCTCGTTGGCGATCGGCCCCAGCACTGTTTCCTCCCGCTGCGGATCTCCCACAATGATCGCCTTGGCCGTCTCGGCTGCCAGCGCTTCAACTTCCGCCAGTCGGTTCCTGGGCACGATCATGCGGGTCGGCGCGCTGCACGACTGGCCAACGTTGCGGAACGCGGCCATCACGCCGGGCGGCACCGCTTTGGCGAAGTCGGCGTCGGGCAGCAGAATGTTCGGTGATTTACCGCCCAGTTCCTGAGTTACCCGTTTCACAGTCGGTGCGGCGGCCTGCGCCACCAATGCGCCTGCACGGTTGGACCCGGTGATCGAGATCATGTCGATGTCAGGGTGCGCAGCCATCGCGCCGCCCACTTCAGGGCCGCTGCCATTGACCAGATTGAATACCCCAGGCGGCAGACCCGCATCGTGAACCAGTTGCGCGAACAGCAAGGCGCTTAGCGGCGACAGTTCGCTGGGCTTGAGCACCACTGTGCAGCCAGCGGCAATCGCCGGGGCGACTTTTGCCGTAATTTGATACAGCGGCCAGTTCCATGGCGTGATCAGCCCGCACACACCGATAGGTTCGCGTTCAATCGCGGTGCCGCCTTCGACGCTCTGGAATCGATAGGTCGCCAGCAGGTCACGCGCAACACGAACATGCTCTGCGGCAAGCTGCACCTGCATCGCCCGCGCAGTACTGATAGCTGCGCCCATCTCCAGCGAGATGGCCTGCGCCAGTTGTTCCTTGCGCTCGAGGATAAGCTCGTGGATGCGCCCGATTATCTCGGCCCGGGCGTGCGCCGAGGTGCCGGACCAGCCCGCAAAGGCTGCCCGCGCCGCTGCAACCGCGCGGTCGACGTCGGCGGCCGAGCCACTGGCAACGTGCGCCACCACTTCTTCGGTTGCCGGGTTGATCACCGCAATGCTGGCCGGGTTGAGCGGCGCCGACCAGCGACCATCGATATAGAATTTCTGCGCGGTGTCTGGATCAACGCGATGGCTGTTCAAGGACTGTGAGGTCATCCAGCGAGCTCCCTGGAGCGATAATGGGCGAGGTCAGGCCGTTTGATATCAGGCCGTTATATGCCTATAAGCTAACAAAGCGGTCTGGATAAAAAGCGCCGATCTGCCGGGCTGCAAAGAATAATCTGCTGTATGCAACCCGCTAACATTGCGGACCTGTTCCGGGGCTTTATCCGCGCCGATTTCAGCCTATGGCCTGGGTCACCAGCGCAAACTGCTGCACGTTCTTGCTCAATGGCGGCGGCGTTCCGAGCACCATGCGCGGTGCCCTGTCGACACACGGCAGGCCCAGGCTTTCGAGCCACGGTGCCAAGCCGCAATCAGCCAGGATGTCGAAGCGCACGAACATGCCGGGTATCTGTTGCAACAGGTGGGCAATCAATTGCCGGGCCTGCTCTGCATCACCGGCCACCAGCGGGCCGATGATATGCCCGCGGCCGAAGCGGCGCAGCAGGGCGATGCCTGTCAGGCGCCCCTCATGGTCGATGCCCACCACCTCTTCTGCATCGCGCGACAACAGGTCATTCAGCACGACGGTGCGATCCAGACCGCTGCCTGCGTTGGCCAGCCTGATCAGTTCGGCATGGTCGGCCTGACCTAGCGTGCGAATCGGCAGACCATCGCTCGGTGTCGCCAGCCCTGACAGGTCAGCAATGCCCTGATGCTGCTGGATCCGCGCAAAATCGACAAAGCCAAGGCTCCGGTACAACGGCGCGCCCAGTTCCGTAGCATTGAGGATCGGTGTGCGCGGTGCGGTTGCGTCAAGGCACAGATGCATCAGGCGGCGACCGATGCCTTTGCCCTGATGTTCATCGCTGACAATCACCAGACCTATGGATGACCAGTCGCCCTGATGGCAGGTGAATGCCACGCCCACCAGTTGGCCGTCATGTTCGGCGACAAAACCCTCGGAGGTGCGTTGCACCATGGCCCAGTCTTCTTCGCGGTGCGGCCATTTGAGGTGTGCCGAGAGGGCATGGGCCGCAGGAATGTCCGCCTCAGTCACCGGGCGATATCGATAGAGGGTATCTGGGGTCGCGTGCATGGAGCCTCCGTTGCAAGGGCGAAGTGGGTCGTTTCGGCTCATATGAGCTTGCCTGTGCTCATCAGGCTGGACGTGAACGGCATCTCGATGGCCGTCGGGTCGGTGAAGCGGCGGATATCGAATGGGGAGATCAGCGTGCGCGTGCTGCCGGTGCTGATCAGCTCGGCCATAACATCGCCGACGCCGGGGCCGAGCTGAAAGCCGTGGCCGCAGAAGCCAAACGCGTAGAACAGGCCGTCCACCTTGCCACTGCGGCCCATGATCGGCAGCGAATCCGGCGTATAGCTCTCGATGCCGCTCCAGACACGGATGATGTTCAGCTTCTCTGCGCCGGGTAACAGGCGTTTCATCTGCTTCATCTGGTTGATCAGGCTTTCCGGTTTGAAGTAGGCGCGGCGGTTGAGCATGTCCGGTTTGTTGCGATTACCACCGCCGATGATGATGTTGCCGCGCGGTATCTGGCGGAAATAGATCACTTCTTCCTTGATTTTGGTGAACACTCCGATCACCGTCGGCAGGGCGTAGGGCACCGGTTCGGTCACTGACATTTGCGGCCCGTTGGGCTCCAGCGGAACCGGCTCGCCGAACTGCTCGGCCAGCTTGGCCGCCCAGGCCCCGGCGGTGATCAGCAATTGCTCGGCGACGAACAACTGGCCGTCGGTGGTGCTGACGTGAAACTCGCCGCCGACCTTCTGCACCTCTGCCACCTCGGTGCGCTCTTCGATTCTTGCCCCGGCGCGAATCGCCGCACGGGCGAAGGCGGGTGCGGCCAGGCGCGGGTTGGCGTGCCCGTCGTGGGGCGCATAAGAGCCGCCTTTGACCTCCGGGCCGAGAAACGGGAAGCGCTCATGCAGCGTGTTGCCCCTGATCACCTGCAAATCCAGCTCGCGGGCTTCGGGTGCGGCGGCATAGGCCTCCAGTTCAGCGATCTCGTCTTCGCGATAACACACGCGCATATGGCCGCTTGGAATGAACTCCAAGTCTTCGCCGATCAGTTCGGGCAGGCGTTTCCACAGCGCCCAGGAGCGATTGGAGAGTTCCAGCTGGCCAAGAAAGCGGCCCTGGCGGCGCACGTTGCCGAAGTTGACGCCGCTTGCGTACTGGCCTATCTGGTCGCGCTCCAGCAGAGTTACCGAGCGCCCGTGCTGGCGCAGGAAAAACGCTGATGACGAGCCCATGAAGCCGCCGCCGATAATCAGAACGTCGCTTTTTTGCGGGGTCATGAGGTGCTCCCGATAGTGTTCATCGTACGGTGCGCGCCAGGGCTTCGATCTCGATCAGGTAGCCGTGGTGCAATTCTGGAACCGGCACCACAGCGCGGGCCGGGCGATGGTCGCCCAGATAGCCTGCATAAATGCGGTCGAAGGCCGGCCAGTGCTGGATGCCTGCGATGTAAATGGTCACTTTCAGCAGGTCATCGGTCGTGCATCCTGCTGCCTCAAGAATGGCAGCCAGGTTGTCCAGCGCAATAGCGGCCTGCACCTCGAATGGCTCGTCGACGCTGTGGCTGCCGTCAGCGCGCACCGGCAGTTGCCCGGAAACATGCAGCGTGCCTTCATGCAACACTGCCTGGGAATAATGCCCGCCCGGCGCGGCGGCCAGGGGTGTGCGAATCAGTTCGATATCACCAGCCATGCAGGCGACTCCAGGTGTGAATTGCGCCTTCGGCATCGCAGGCGTGGTAGTCCGGGAACTGCGCACCGGTAGCACAGGCGTGGTTGGGCAGAATGCGCAGCCGGCTGCCGATGGGGAAGCGCGCAGTAATGTCTGCCTGGCTGCCGGTGGCGAGCGTGATGATGCCATGCTCCTGATTGGCACTCGTCACCCGCGCGCCGTCGATCCACTCGCCGGTTTCGCTGCACACCTGGCCGTAGCCGAAATCCTCACGCTGGCGCTGGGTGCCGCGATCCCGGCTCATGGCCATCCAGCCTGCGTCAACGATGATCCAGCCCTTGTCCTGCTGATGGCCGATGACCGTGGTCAGCACACTCAGGGCCAGTTCGTCGGCGCGGCATACGCCGATGTTGTGCATCACCAGATCGAAGAATACATAGACCCCGGCACGTACTTCGGTCACGCCTTGCAGGCTCTGCGCCGACAGCGCGGTAGGCGTCGAGCCGATGCTGACTTCCGCGCAGTGCAGCCCCGCTTGCCGAATGCGCTCGGCGGCGCTGACGCAAAGCCTGCGCTCCTGCTCGGCGAGAGCTTGCAGCGCTTCGGGGGTGTCGAGGTCGTAACTGGACCCAGCATGGGTCATGACCCCTCGCAGGTGCATGCCGCCCTCGATCAGCGTTCTCGCGACTTCGACGAGCGAAGGGTCGTCGACGGTCAGCCCGGAACGATGGCCGTCGCAATCGATTTCGATCCACACATCAAAGTTCTCATCATGTCGCTGGCCGAAGGCGACAATCGACTGGGCAGCGACCACGCTGTCGGTCAGAATGCTCAGGCGGCAACCGTTGCGCCGCAGTTTGAATGCCTGGTCCAGTTTGCCAGGTGCGATGGCGACGGCGTAGAACACGTCGTTGATGCCCTCGGCAAAGCAGTGTTCGGCCTCTTTCAGGGTCGAGACCGTCACGCCGCTGGCACCTGCAGCTATCTGCGCCTGAATCACCGGCAGGCATTTGCTGGTCTTCACGTGCGGACGCAAACGCACACCCAGCTCATTCATGCGGTGTTGCATGCGCTGGATATTGCGCTGCATACGCGGCACATCAAGCAACGCGACAGGCGTATCGAGAGAAGACAAAAGGGCAGACATGGACAGAGCTCGCGTGACTGGGGACGGCTGCCACTCTACTCACGGGTGATGAAGCTGTGGTTCAATGCTTTGTCATCAATCCTTAAGCTGAGCTGAATGATCGCTATCGAAGACCTGCGTCTGGCCGTGGCGCTATCGCGCTGCGAGTCCCTCAGTGCTGCGGCCAGAGTCCTGAATGTCTCGCCGCCCGCGCTGTCGATGCGCTTGCGCAAGCTGGAGACGCAGCTGGGCATTACCCTGGCCAATCGCGACGCCAGACGCCTGAGCCTGACGGCAGATGGCGAACGTTTCGCACAGGAAAGCGCGCATCTGCTGGAACAGCTTGAAGCGCTTCCGGAATCGTTCAAGCAGCACGATGAGCGACTGGTCGGCACCCTGCGTCTGGCAGCGCCGTTTGGTTACGGTCGCCAGCGCATTGCGCCGTTGCTGGCGCGCTTTGCCAAACTGCACCCGCAATTGCGTCTGCACCTGGACCTGCGCGAAACGCCGTGGCCTGATCGGCATGACAGCGACGCGGTGATTCATATCGGCAGCCTCAATGACAGTCTGTGGATCGCCAGACCTCTGGCGCACAACCATCGCTGGCTGTGCGCCAGCCCGGCTTATCTGGAGCAGCACGGCGTGCCTTCGACGCCTGACGAGCTGGCGTGTCATCGCTGCATCTGCATCCGCGAAAACGATGAAGACGTGACCCTCTGGCACCTGAGCAAGGGCCAGGCGAAAAAGACCCTGCGCATCGAGCCTGCGCTGCTCAGCAACGACGGCTCGGTTGCCCGGCGCTGGGCCGAGCAGGGGCTGGGCATCGTCTTGCGCTCGCAGTGGGACGTCAGCGACGCCATTGCCAGCGGCAGGCTGGTGAGGGTGCTGGCCGATTGGCAACTGGCCAGCGCGCCGATCAACCTGCTGGTGCCCGTGCGCAAGCACCGCAGCGCCAGGGTGCAGGCACTGACGGAGTTTCTGGAGACGGCGCTGAAGGGCTGATCACATTAATCGCGTAGGCGCTGTTGGTCGCAGTATCGAACACCTCAATTGACGCTCACGGCAACGCGCGGGTATAAACCGCGTCTTGTGTTTTTGTCGGATTTTTCTCCATGAGCTTCAGCCCCCTGATTCGCCAGTTGATCGATGCCTTCCGCGTGCTGCCGGGCGTCGGTCAGAAAACCGCTCAACGCATGGCGTTGCAGCTGCTGGAGCGCGACCGCAGCGGCGGCTCACGGCTGGCGCTGGCCTTGGGGCAGGCGATGGATGGCGTTGGTCATTGCCGCTCATGCCGCACCCTCACCGAAGAGGAGCTCTGCCCGCAATGCGCCGACCCGCGCCGTGATGACACGCTGCTGTGTGTGGTGGAAGGGCCGACGGATGTCTACGCGGTGGAGCAGACCGGTTATCGCGGTCGCTACTTTGTGCTCAAGGGCCATCTGTCGCCACTCGACGGCCTGGGACCGGAAGCCATCGGCATTCCGCAACTGATGGAGCGTATCAGCCAGCAGGGCACCTTCACTGAGGTGATCCTCGCCACCAACCCGACGGTGGAAGGCGAAGCGACGGCGCATTACATCGCCCAGTTGCTCCACGAAAAAGGCCTGGTCGCGTCGCGCATCGCCCACGGTGTGCCATTGGGTGGCGAGCTGGATCTGGTCGACGGCGGCACCCTGGCGCACTCGTTTGCAGGGCGCAAGCCGATTTCGTTGTGATGCGCACTTGTTCCTGCGCTATCAGTAGCGCGGGGTAATATCCCGCTCCACAGGCGGCGCATCCGGGTCCTGGCCTGCCGGAAACTTGCCTTTCAGGTGCCAGGCGAAGGCGATGATTTCGGCAATCGTGCGGTACAGCGGCTCGGGGATGCTATCGCCCAGTTCCATGCGTGCCAGCAGTTTGACCAGTTCGGCGTTCTCGTAGATCGGCACTTCATATTCACGGGCAATGGCCAGAATGGCCTCGGCCAGCTGGTCGTCGCCCTTGGCGCTGAGCGTCGGGGCCTGTTGGCCGTCGTAGCTCAGGGCAATAGCCTGGCGCGGGACATGGTCGGGTAGGGACATCAGGCGTTCTCGTCAATCCAGCGTTGTTCAAGGGCGGTGCGCGGGCCACTGGGCGGTGCGCCGTGGCTGCAGGCCAGTTCGCCCACTGCCAGGCCGCAGGCAATCAGCCGCTCGCGCAAATATCCCAATTCATGTTCAATCAAGACCGCGCTGTCGGGCCGCTCGGCCCACAGCTGACTGGACAGCGTGCCGCGCAACAACTGCGCATGCACCTGCAGCGGCCCCAACGGTTCAAGGTCGAATGCCAGATCGACTTTCCAGAGCTTTTCCCGGGTTTCCTTGACCTCGACATCGTCACGGTCTTCGGCAGCTTCCTGATCCGGCTTGTCTTCACGCTGCACCTTGACCTGCAAGGGCACGATGTCATGCGCGTTACGCATTGGCACTTCCAATTGCCAGGTAGTCACCTGAGTGCCGTCGGCATTGGTGCGGGTCTGCTCCAGACCGCCCAACTGGTGGCTTTGCAGGCGCGAAACAGCTGCCGCAGCCAGCTTGAGCAGAATCTCCAGGTCGTCCTCTTTTTCGCCACCGCTGACGTTGCGCGACGGCAGCGGAAAGATGCTCGGCTGGGTGCGTGCGGCAACCAGCCCAAGGGTGCCCAGGGCATTGCGAATCGCGTTGGGCATGGCCCGCGCCAGGGTATTGGACGCAGCGGCGGCGCTGTAAGTGGTGTTGTCCGGCAACCCCGGAAGAATCTGCGCAATCAGGCGCATCAGGTTGGCTTTCATGTCCGGAACCTGAGCCGGATTGAGCCCGGCAAGCAGCTTCGCTTCCAGAAACACGCCGCTGGCATTGAGGGCCTGGGCGACGCCTTTCGGTGTGCTCATCTGCTCTATGTCGGGCAGATCGTCCAGCAACTGGCTGATGGCGGCTTGCAGCGGGGCACTGATCGCTGAGTTGCTGGCAGGGCTGGCACTGGTTGTATTGGCTGATTGCAGGTTTTGCAGGGCGTTGATCAGGTTATCCAGCGAGCCCTGGCGGTTTTGCTGAGCAGCCAGTTGCTGCGCCACGGCCAGTTGATCGAAACGACCGGGCAGGGCGACGAAGTTCAGCGCCTGGTTGCCTTGTACCTGCGCGCTCAGCAGGCTGCCGACCGTCAGCGGCTGCGGGCTTTCGATGGTCAGGCTGGAGCCCGCCAGCGCAGTATTGAGCAGCATCACGATGGAGCGATAAGTGGGCGTTGCGGCACCCGGGTTTTGCGTGGCCAATTGATTGACTGCCTGCGCGATCACCTGGCTGGTCATGACCTTGCCCTGCAACAGCGTGCCGACCGGCAATTGTTGCGTATCGATGCTGGTCATCGAGTTTTTCAGTGCGCTGTTGATCTGTTGCAGCGTCAGCGTCAGTTCGTTGGGCGACGCTTGCGCTACTTGCAACAGACTGCCGGGCGTGAACGGTACGCTGCTGGTGACCTGCAGGTTGGTCAGGCTGCCATTGGCGAGTACCAGCCGCAGCAGCAACTGGAAGTTCTGGTTGACCTGCTTGAGGGTCAGCACTTCGGCGTCGACGGTTTCGCCTTCGGGAATCAGATTATCCGCCGATTGCAGCAGGGTCAGCACCTGCGCAGGGGAGATGCCGGCGCGCAGCAGGGTGGTGGTAGGGATTGTCGCCGGGACGCTGGTGATGTCGCCTGTCATTGAAATATCGACCTGAGGAAATTGCCCCTTTGATAACAGGACTCGCATGTATAATACCGGCCAAAACCGGACCAGCCGCCATTAACTTCTCTTCATGTAACGGCCATATCACCCCCGACTTGAACCGCCTTTTACTGCGTATGTGTCTGTTTTGGTACATTTCGCGACGCTCCAGCACTGGAAACGCCCGATGATCCCAGCCCCCCCATTTTTGCAAGCGACGGCTCTGACGTGTGAGCGGGACGGGCGGATGCTGTTCGAAAACCTTGATCTGCAGGTGCGCACGGGGGACATGCTGCAGGTCAGCGGTCCCAATGGCAGTGGCAAGACCAGCCTGCTGCGCCTGTTGTGCGGGCTGATGCAACCCACGGCCGGGCACGTGCTGCTCAACGGCCAGCCAGCGGGCCGCCAGCCGACAGCGCCGGGGCTCAATCTGTTGTGGGTTGGCCATGCGTCGGCGCTCAAGGACCTGCTGACACCGCTGGAGAATCTTTCATGGCTCTGTGCGCTTCATCATCCTGCCGATGCCGATGCCATTTTCAATGCGCTCGACGCGGTCGGGCTGGCAGGTTTCGAAGATGTGCCGTGTCACACCTTGTCGGCCGGGCAGCAGCGTCGCGTCGCGCTGGCGCGTCTGTATCTGCCAGGCCCGCCACTCTGGTTGCTAGATGAACCGTTCACCGCGCTGGATCGCCAGGGCATTGCCCAACTGGAAAACCATCTCGCCGGGCACTGTGAAAAGGGCGGCATGATCATCATGACTACTCATCACACCCTGAGCCGCCTGCCTGCGGGCTATCGGGATATCGATCTGGGGCAGTGGGCAGCATGAGCAACGTCTTTGCCCTGCTGATCGTCCGTGAGTTTCGCCTGCTGGCCAGGCGTCCGGCAGAGCTTGCCAACCCGCTGGTGTTCTTTGCGATAGTGGTCGCCTTGTTCCCGCTGGCACTGGGGCCGCAGACGCAATTGTTGCAAGCCTTGTCACCGGGGCTGGTCTGGGTCGCGGCACTGCTGGCCGTGTTGCTGTCGCTGGACGGGCTGTTTCGCAGTGATTTCGAGGATGGCTCGCTGGAGCAGTGGGTCCTTTCGCCGCACCCGCTGGCCCTTCTGGTCTTGAGCAAAGTGCTGGCACACTGGGTTTTTTCCGGGCTGGCACTGGTATTGTTGTCGCCCTTGCTGGCGCTGATGCTGGGGCTGCCGGTGCGGTGCCTGCCGGTGTTGATGGTGTCGCTGCTATTGGGCACGCCAGTGCTCAATCTGTTGGGTGCAGTGGGTGCGGCGCTGACCGTGGGTTTGAAGCGCGGCGGCCTGTTGCTGGCGTTGTTGATTCTGCCGCTGTACATCCCGGTATTGATTCTGGGCAGCGGTGCGTTGCAAGCCGCGCTGCAAGGCATGCCAGCGACTGGCTATCTGCTGTGGCTGGGCTGCCTGAGCGTGCTGGCGATCACTCTGACCCCCTTTGCGATAGCCGCTGGCCTGAAAATCAGCGTCGGTGAATAAATTGAGGTTCCGGGATCGAGAATTCGATGCCGGTCAACACCCTGGATACACCTGATGAAAAGCAACGCCATGAAAAGCAGCATCGGTTGGGCCTGGTTGCACACACTCGGCTCACCGAAAGGGTTTTACCGCATCAGCTCACGCTTGCTGCCGTGGCTGAGTGTGGGTGCTGCACTGCTGCTCGGCATCGGCATCATCTGGGGGCTGGCGTTTGCGCCGCCGGATTACCAGCAGGGCAACAGCTTCCGGATCATTTATATCCACGTGCCTGCCGCCATGCTCGCCCAGTCCTGCTACGTCATGCTGGCCCTGTGCGGCGTGGTCGGGCTGGTCTGGAAAATCAAACTGGCCGATGTCGCGCTGCAATGCGCTGCACCCATTGGCGCGTGGATGACCGCGCTGGCACTGGCGACCGGCGCGATCTGGGGCAAGCCGACCTGGGGCGCGTGGTGGGTCTGGGACGCGCGCCTGACCTCAATGCTGATTCTGCTGTTCCTGTATTTCGGCCTGATCGCATTGGGCAATGCCATCAGCAACCGCGCCAGCGCTGCCAAGGCCTGTGCACTGCTGGCCATCGTCGGCGTGGTGAATATCCCGATCATCAAATATTCGGTCGAGTGGTGGAATACCCTGCACCAGGGCGCGACGTTCAGCCTTACGGAAAAACCGGCCATGCCTGCCGAAATGTGGCTGCCGTTGCTGTTCACGGTGTTGGGTTTCTACTGCTTCTTCGGCGTCGTATTGCTGCTGCGTATGCGCCTTGAAGTGCTGCATCGCGAGTCGCGCACCCAGTGGGTCAAGGCCGAGGTTCTGCGGAGCCTGGGGCAAACGCCAGAACCGTCGGAGGGCAGGTCTTGAACTTCGCGTCATTCAGCGACTTTCTCGCCATGGGCCGCCACGGGCTGTTTGTCTGGTCGGCCTACGGTCTGTGCCTGTTGGTGCTGCTGATCAACGTGGCAATGCCGCTGGTGGCGCGCCAGCGGTTCCTGAAACAACAGGCGCGTCGCCTGAAGCGGGAGAATCGTTGGTGAACCCGTTGCGCAAAAAACGTCTGTTGATCATTGCCGCCCTGCTGGCTGGCGTCGGGCTGGCCCTGACCCTGGCGCTCGGTGCGCTGAAGGAAAACATCAATCTGTTCTACACCCCAAGCCAGATCGCCAACGGCGAAGCACCGCTGGACACGCGCATTCGCGCTGGCGGCATGGTGGAAAAGGGCTCATTGCAGCGTTCGGCGGACTCGCTGGATGTGCGTTTTGTGGTCACCGATTTCAACAAGTCGGTGACCATCACCTATCGCGGCATTCTTCCCGATCTGTTCCGCGAAGGGCAGGGCATTGTCGCGTTAGGCAAGCTCAATGCGCAGGGTGTGGTGGTGGCCGATGAGGTGCTGGCCAAACATGACGAGAAGTACATGCCGCCCGAAGTCACCAAGGCGCTGCGCGACAGCGGCCAGGCGGCACCGGGCGGCTCTTCCACACCTGCGAAACAGGGCTGATCGATGATTCCCGAACTCGGCCATCTGGCGATGATTCTGGCACTCGGCTTTGCGCTGGCGCAGGCGATTATTCCGCTGATCGGTGCATGGCGCGGCGACCGCCTGTGGATGAGCCTGGCGCGTCCGGCGGCGTGGGGCCAGTTCAGTTTTCTGATCTTTGCCTTCGGTTGCCTGACCTACGCGTTCATGACCGACGACTTTTCCGTTACCTATGTGGCGCAGAATTCCAACACGGCGCTGCCCTGGTACTACAAATTCAGCGCCGTGTGGGGTGCGCATGAAGGCTCGTTGCTGCTCTGGGCGCTGATTCTCGGCGGCTGGACCTTCGCTGTTTCGGTGTTTTCCCGGCAATTGCCCCAGGTCATGCTGGCGCGGGTGCTCGCCGTGATGGGCATGATAAGCCTGGGCTTCCTGTTGTTTCTGATCCTCACCTCCAACCCGTTCGCCCGTCTTCTGCCGCAAATGCCTGCCA
Source organism: Pseudomonas syringae group sp. 26L6 (assembly GCF_032587815.1). Lineage (NCBI taxonomy): Bacteria > Pseudomonadati > Pseudomonadota > Gammaproteobacteria > Pseudomonadales > Pseudomonadaceae > Pseudomonas > Pseudomonas syringae group sp. 26L6. Next base: position 194,484 of record NZ_JAWHPJ010000054.1, on the reverse strand, counting down.
ACGGACGCGATCTCAACCCCCTGTTGCAGGATATAGGCCTGATCGTGCATCCGCCGATGCTCTACATGGGCTATGTCGGTTTTTCCGTGGCCTTTGCCTTTGCCATCGCCGCCTTGCTTGGCGGCCGACTCGACGCCGCCTGGGCGCGCTGGTCGCGGCCATGGACGCTGGTAGCCTGGGCCTTTCTCGGTGTCGGGATCAGCCTTGGCTCATGGTGGGCTTATTACGAACTGGGCTGGGGCGGCTGGTGGTTCTGGGACCCAGTGGAAAACGCCTCGTTCATGCCATGGCTGGTGGGCACTGCGCTGATTCACTCGCTGGCGGTCACGGAAAAACGTGGTGTGTTCAAGAGCTGGACGGTGCTGCTGGCGATTGCCGCATTTTCCCTGAGCCTGCTGGGCACGTTTCTGGTGCGTTCCGGGGTGCTGACTTCGGTGCACGCTTTCGCCTCGGACCCGGCACGCGGCGTGTTTATCCTGATGTTCCTGCTGGTCGTGGTGGGCGGCTCGCTGACCCTGTTTGCGATTCGTGCGCCGGTGGTCAAAAGCCATGTCGGATTCGGCCTGTGGTCGCGGGAAACCCTGTTGCTGGGCAATAACCTGTTGCTGGTGACTGCTGCGTCGATGATCCTGCTGGGTACCCTTTATCCGCTAGTGATCGATGCCATGAGCGGAGCCAAGATGTCGGTCGGCCCGCCGTATTTCAATGCGCTGTTCGTACCGTTGATGGGGCTGTTGCTGGTGGTCATGGCGGTCGGCGTGCTGGTGCGCTGGAAGGACACACCGCTGAAATGGCTGCTGGGCATGTTGGCACCGGTACTGGTTGGCAGCGCCGTGCTGGCAGTGCTCGCCGCTCTGCTCATGGGTGATTTTCAGTGGGCGGTGCTGGCCACCTTCATGCTCGCCGCCTGGGTGCTGCTGGCCGGGGTTCGCGACCTGCTCGACAAGACCCGTCACCAGGGCCTGCTTCGCGGCGCGCTTGGCCTGACCCGCAGTTATTGGGGCATGCAGCTGGCGCACCTTGGCATTGTGGTGTGCGCGCTGGGCGTGGTGTTGTCCAGCCAGAACAGCGCCGAGCGCGATTTGCGTATGGCCCCTGGCGAGTCCACTGAGCTGGGCGGTTACGTCTTTGTATTCGAGGGCGCGAAGCATTATGAAGGGCCGAACTTCACCTCCGATCGCGGCACCGTTCGCGTCTTGCACAACGGGGCGCAGATCACGGAACTGCACCCGGAAAAACGTCTGTACAGCGTGCAGCAGTCAATGATGACTGAAGCAGGCATTGATGCCGGTTTCAGCCGTGATCTTTACGTAGCATTGGGTGAACCGCTGGGCAATGGCGCATGGGCCGTACGGGTTCACGTCAAACCGTTTGTGCGCTGGATCTGGCTCGGCGGCCTGCTGACCGGTCTGGGTGGTGTGCTGGCGGCGTTTGACCGTCGTTATCGCACGCGGGTCAAAAGCAAGGTGCGCGAGGCATTGGGCATGTCAGGAGTTGCACTGTGAAGCGCTGGGTCATGCTCCTGCCGCTGGCGTTGTTTCTCGGCGTGGCGGCGTTCCTGTATCGCGGTTTGTATCTGGACCCCGCCGAGCTGCCGTCGGCGCTGATCGGCAAGCCGTTTCCGCAGTTTTCGCTGCCCGAAGTTCAAAGCAGCCGCGTATTGACCCGCGCCGACCTGCTAGGCAAACCCGCGCTGGTCAATGTCTGGGGCACTTGGTGCGTGGCCTGCCGGGTCGAGCATCCCGTGCTAACCCGGCTGGCGCAGCAGGGCGTGCTGATCTACGGCGTTAACTACAAGGACGTCAACGCCGACGCGCTGAAATGGCTCAAGGAGTTTCACGATCCTTATCAGCTGAATATCCGTGACGACGACGGCTCGCTGGGGCTGAACCTGGGCGTGTACGGTGCGCCGGAGACCTTCCTGATCGACCGTCAGGGCATTATTCGTTACAAACATGTCGGGGTCATCGATGAGGCAGTGTGGCGAGAAAAGCTCGCTGCCCGTTACCAGCAATTGGTTGATGAGGCGCAGCCATGAAGCGCTGCCTGATGATTGTCCTGCTCAGCGTGCTGTGCTCAGGCATCGCCCACGCCGCTATCGACGCCTACACCTTTCGCGACGATGCCGAGCGTGCCCGCTACAGCGAACTGACCAAAGAACTGCGCTGCCCCAAATGCCAGAATCAGGACATTGCCGATTCCAATGCGCCGATTGCCGCCGATTTGCGCAAGGAAATTTACCGCATGCTGGGTGAAGGGCAGAGCAATCAGCAGATCATCGACTTCATGGTTGATCGCTACGGTGACTTCGTTCGTTACAAACCCAGCCTCAATGCGCGCACCTGGTTGCTCTGGTTCGGCCCGGCCGGTCTGCTGATCGGCGGTCTGGTGGTGATCGGTTTCATCGTCGGGCGGCGTCGCAAGGCGCACTCCGAACAGGCCGATGTGCTTTCCGAGGATGAGCGACAACGCCTCGCCGCTTTGCTGGATGACCACCGCCCATGATCGATTTCTGGATCGCGACCGGGCTTCTTTTGCTCGTGGCGCTGGGTTTTCTGCTGATACCAGTGCTGCGCGGCCATCGTGCGCAACGTGAAGAAGACCGCACAGCCCTGAACGTGGCGTTGTATCAGGAACGGCTGGACGAGTTGCAGGTTCAGCAAGAGCAGGGCGTGTTGTCGGTGACGCAATTGCAAGGCGCTCGTGCCGAAGCTGCGCGCGAGCTGCTCGCCGACACTGAAGGCGCAGAGCCTGCCCGCACATCGCGTCTGGGCAAGCCCTCGCTGGTGCTGGCTGCGGTGCTGGTCCCTGTATTGGGGCTGGCGGGTTATCTGCAACTGGGTGCCAGTGACCGGGTTGAACTGAGCCGGGAATTCTCTCGACCACCAACCTCGCTGGCAGACCTGACCCAGCGCCTGGAGCGCAGCGTGCAGGCTCAGCCGGATTCAGCCGAAAACCTGTATTTTCTGGCGCGCAGCTACATGGCGCAGAACCGCCCCGGTGACGCCGCGCAGATGTTCGAGCGCTCGGTGACACTGGCCGGAAGATCGCCAGAGCTGCTCGGGCAATGGGCGCAGGCGTTGTATTTCGCCAGCGACAAACACTTCACCGCACAGGTGCAGGCGCTGACCGACGAAGCGCTGCAGGCCGACCCCAACGAAGTCACCAGCCTCGGCCTGCTGGGGATTGCCGCGTTCGAAACACAGCGTTATCAGGCAGCGGTGGATTACTGGACCCGCCTGCTGGCGGCGTTGCCCGCGCAGGACGCTTCGCGCTCGGCGCTGGAAGGCGGCATAGCCCGCGCCAGAGAAAACCTTGCCGGGCAGGCCGCGCCGGTCAAGGCCAGGGCGCTCAAGGTGCGTGTCACGCTGGCTGCCTCGCTCAAGGGTAACGTTCAACCGGGTGACAGCGTGTTCATCTTCGCCCGTGCAATCAACGGCCCGGCCGCGCCACTGGCGGTCAAACGCATCACGGTGGCGGACCTGCCTGCCGAGGTTGAACTGAGTGATGCCGATGCAATGATGCCGCAACTGAACCTGTCGAACTTTGCGCAAGTCCAACTGGTTGCGCGAGTGTCTCGCGCAGGGCAGCCAACCACCGGTGAGTGGGTTGGCCGCAGTCAGCCGCTGGCCAGCGACATCGCGGCGCAGCAGTTAGTGACCATCGACAGTCCGGATAACTAGAGAAATTGCTTATGTACCGTACCGCACGCATCACCTTGTTGGGGCTGGTCGTTGGCCTGAGTGCCTGTGCTGTCCAGCATCCGGCACCGCCTCACAGCCAGGATCCGATCCTTAACCTGCCGGGCGGCCAGCAACCCGGCGCACCGCGCCCGAACACGGCGCCTGCCGAGCCTGCCAAAGCGCCAGCCGCAGCGCCGAAGACCTCGGCCAGTTTCGCCCCGCCACCGGGCGGTGGCAGCCATTGGGACCCGCGCCTGGGCGTGTACGTGATGGACGATCAGCCCAACACCTTCTATCGCCAGCGTACTTACTATCAGTGGAACAACGGCTGGAGCTGGGCAACCAACCCTAACGGTCCGTGGCAGGCGACCGACGCCAGCGGCGTTCCGTCTGGGCTGGGTAAGCAGTTCAGTAACTGATTCAAGCCTGCAAATGAAAACGGCGACCTGATGGGCCGCCGTTTTGCGTTTCGGGGGACTTATTTGCCCGGATAGATCTGGTCGAACACACCACCGTCAATGAAGTGGGTCTTCTGCACTGTGCGCCAGTCACCGAAGGTTTTCTCGACCGACAGAAAGTCCACTTTCGGGAAGCGGTCGGTGTATTTGGCCAAGACCTGCGGGTCGCGTGGTCGCAGGTAGTTTTTCGCCGCGATTTCCTGACCTTCCGGTGACCACAGGTATTTCAGGTAATCTTCGGCCAAGGCGCGGGATTGTTTCTTGTCCACGACCTTGTCGACCACACTCACTGGCGGCTCGGCTTCTGCCGACACGGACGGGTAGACCACTTCAAACTGGTCGCGACCGAATTCACGAGCGATCATTTCCGCTTCGTTTTCGAAGGTCACCAGCACGTCGCCGATCTGGTTGGTCATGAACGTTGTGGTCGCGCCTCGACCACCTGTGTCGAGCACGGGCACATGGCGGAACAGTTCGCCGACGAATTTCTTCGCGGCCGCTTCATCGCCACCTTTTTTCAGGGTGTAGCCCCAGGCCGACAGGTACGTGTAGCGGCCGTTGCCCGAGGTTTTCGGGTTAGGCACGATGACTTCCACGCCATCCTTGATCAGATCCGGCCAGTCTTTCAGGGCTTTCGGGTTGCCCTTGCGCACGATAAAAACAGTGGCCGAGGTGAACGGCGCACTGTTATTCGGCAGGCGGCTGACCCAGTCTTTCGGCACCAGCTCGCCATTGTCGGCCAGCGCGTTGATATCGGTCGCCATGTTCATGGTGATGACGTCAGCCGGCAGCCCGTCGATGACCGAGCGCGCCTGCTTGCTCGAACCGCCAAAGGACATCTGCACGGTCACGTCTTCATTTTTCTCGGCTTTCCAATGCTTCTGGAAGGCGCTGTTGTAGTCCTTGTAGAAATCACGCATCACGTCGTAGGAGACGTTGAGCAGCGTCGGGGCTGCCTGGGCAGCGCTGGCAAAGGCCAGGCCAGCGGCCAGTAGCGAGGCGGCGAAGAGTTTATTCACTGCAGGGTCCTTGAGATGAAGAGTCGTGTGTAAAGCCTGATGGCGTAATGCCGCGACACTATCAGTATCGCGCCTGCTGTTTAAAGACTGAAAAGGTCTTTGCTTATGCCTTGTGCTCTACTTTTGCAAACAATTGATTACCGCAGCGCGAACAGAACGCCGCGCCGTGCTCGTGGAAATTCTTCGAGCACACCGGGCAATCGTGTTTCAGCTGTTCGCCGCGCATGGCATTGGCCAGTTCGGCGGTGAATATACCGGTGGGCACGGCGATGATCGAGTAGCCGATGATCATCACCAGCGACGAGAGCATCTGCCCGACCGGTGTCTTCGGCACGATATCGCCAAAGCCCACAGTGGTCAGGGTCACGATAGCCCAGTAAATGCCTTTGGGGATGCTGGTGAAGCCGTGCTCCGGGCCTTCGATCACGTACATCAGCGTACCGAACACCGTGACCAGAGTGGAAACGGTGACCAGAAACACGATGATCTTCTGCTTGCTGCCGCGCAGCGCAGCCAGCAAATAGTTGGCCTGGCGCAGATAAGTGCCGAGCTTGAGCACCCGGAAAATCCGTAGCATACGGATGATCCGCACGATCAGCAGGTATTGCGCGTCGCTGTAATAGATCGACAGAACCCCCGGCACAATGGCCAGCAGGTCGACCAGCCCGTAGAAACTGAACGCGTACTTCAGCGGTCGGGGCGAGCAGTACAGGCGCAGGATGTATTCGATCGCGAACAGCAGCGTAAAGCCCCATTCGATCCAGGCGAACAGCATTGCGTAATCGCGATGAATACTCTCGATGCTGTCGATGACCGTGACCAGCAGGCTGAGCAGAATCGCGACCAGCACAATCTTGTCAAACGTTCTGCCGGCAGGCGTATTCGCCTCGAAAATAACGATATGCAACCGCTCGCGGCGGCTGAGAGAGGTGTCCATGGTGCTTCCCGAAGCAAAGATCGGCAGAGCCTAGGAGCATTGGGCAGGTGAGTGCAAGCACACAACACCTGCGGGAGCGAGTCGTGCGACGCTTCGCCTGCTCGCGAAGAGGTCGTTATAGCCCGCGTAAACAGGGTGTTTGGAGCAACGTCTTCGTGAGTAAGCTCACTCCCACAGAAGTCTTTATTCACAGTTCGACAGGCGGCAGCCCCCGCTTTTCGGGTTCTTGTAAGACCTACGTAGACAGATCGGCGCTGGAGCGTAAGGAACGACAGCCTCAATTATCGTGCGACGCTCTGCGTCGCATACCGTTTTGGACGCTCCGCGTCCTCTTGTGGCGCAGAGCGTCCAGTGCTGGAATCATCAGGGCTGCTTATAACAAGCCAGGTGGTGAGCGTCGGCAATGGCTGACGCGGGAGGATGCATGCAGTATTCAGGTGAGGGCTTTTCGATCAGAGTATTGGCGTTTGATGATTGCGAGTTGATCAACCGTTACGAAAAGGCCAATCGCAAGCATCTGCAGCCTTGGGAACCGTTCAGGGACGATGACTATTTCATTCTCGAAAACGCCAGATCCAGGGTTCAGCAGCAGTGGGAAAGCATGCAGTCCGGCAGCGCGGTTTTCTTCCTCGTCATCGACTCAGACGGCGGCGAATTGCTGGGGCGGTGCAGTTACACGAATATCGTGAGGGGCGTTTTTCAGGCCTGCAACCTCGGCTTCTCGCTGGCAGAGACTGCTCAGGGGCGTGGCTTGATGCAAAGGGCGCTTGAGGTGAGCAATCGCTATTGTTTCGAACAGATGTGGCTGCATCGAATCATGGCCAGCCACATGCCAGCCAATGTACGCAGCGAGCGACTTCTGCAATCACTCGGCTTCGAAAAGGAAGGGTACGCGCGCGCCTACCTGAAAATTGCCGGAGTTTGGGAAGACCATGTCCTGAGGGCACTGATCAATCCGAACGAGGCCTGATGGCGAGGCGAGCGCCTTTCCTACTTCTGCGCCACGTCATCCTTCTCCCAGCCGCCGCCGAGCGCCAGAAACAGGTTGATCTGTCCCATGGCCACCTGGGTGTTGGCTTCGGCCATTTGTGCGCGCACGTCGGTGTAAGTGCGTGTGGCTTGCAGGTCAGCGAGGAACGAGGCGCGTCCGGCCTGATAGAAACGGTGGGTCTGGTCAGCCGCTTCCTTGGCCGATTGTTCGGCTTCCTTGAGAGCATCGCGACGGTCGAGCAGGGCGGTGTATTGCGCCAGACCGGTCTGGGTTTCACGGATGGCGTTGAGCACTACACCGTCAAAGCGCGCCAGAGCAGCCTGGGCCGAAGCTTCGGCCTGATGGATGCGTGCGCGTGAGCCGTTGGACGGGATGGTCCAGTTCAGCAGCGGCCCGAAGCCCCAGCGGTTGGCGGCCGGTTTGCCGAGGTTCTCGATCAGGCCGGTAGTGCCGATGCTCGCGCCGATGCTGATGTCCGGATACAACTCGCCGGTGGCAACACCGATCTGCGCAGTCGACATTGCCAGATGACGTTCAGCCTGACGCACATCCGGGCGGCGTTTGAGCAGTGTTGCGCCGTCGCCTACCGGCATGACCTGCGCAATGTGCGGCAGCGCATTGCAGCTGCTGACCCCGGCGGGCAGTTGCTCTACAGGTTTGGCCAGCAGCATCGACAGGCGGAGCATCGCCGCCTGACGCCGCGCTTCGTAACGGGGCATTTCGGCTCGCAGTGACTTGAACTGCGTCTGCGAGCGAGTGACCTGGGTTTCATCGCCTCGCCCGGCATCGCGAAGACGCTGGTTGAGGGTTACGCTCTGTTGCTGCAGGTCCAGCGATTCGCGGGCGATGTCGAGTTCTTCGTTGGCAGCGCAAATCTGCGTGTAGGCGCGCACCACATCGGCGACTACGGTGACACGTGCCGTATCCACCGCCGCCTGATTGGCATCGACATTGGCCTGCGCTGCTTCGATGCCGCGCTGCAAGGTGCCGAACAGATCGAACTGATACGACGTAGTCAGACCCACATCCCCGACGTTGGCGACCGGCACCTTGTCGGTCAGCAGAAACGCTTCGCCTGATTCCTGCACGCGCTGTGCGCCGATTTTCGCGCCGTTGGTAAATCCGCCCGCCGCCTCGGCCTCCGAGGTCTGGTAGCGGGCGCGCTGCAGGTTGGCGGCGGCGATGCGCAGGTCGGTATTAGAGGCAATGGCCTGGCGCACCAGTTCATCCAGACGCGCATCCTGATACAGCCGCCACCAGTGCGCAGGCACCGGGGCCGATACCGTATTGACCGAGCGCCCGGCCAGTTCGCCCTGTAAATCCGGACGATTGATCGCGCCATCCTTGGGCAGTTGGTAATCCGGCCCGACTACCTGACAGGCCGACAACACGGCAGTAAAACCGAGTGCGGCCACGCGTAAGGCACGTTTCATCGTGTGCCCTCCTGCGTATCGTCGATGATTGACACCGTTGCAGTACGCCCGGCGATCATACGGAAGTCGGCAGGTACGTCATCGAAGGCAATGCGTACCGGAATGCGCTGTGCCAGACGCACCCAACTGAAGGCCGGGTTGACGTTGGGCAGCAGGTTCGAGCCACTGCTGCGGTCGCGGTCTTCGATGCCGGCAACGATGCTCACCACATGGCCGGTCAGCCGTGCGTTGTCACCGATGACACGAATGTCGACACCCTGGCCGACATGAATGCCGTCCAGTTTGGTTTCTTCGAAATAGCCGTCGATATGGAACGATGCGGCATCGACCACCGATAACACCGGGCGCCCGGCGGTGACAAATTCATGGTCGCGGGGCGCGCGGTCGTTAAGGTAGCCGTCCACCGGGCTGCGGATCACCGAACGGTCCAGATTCAGCTGCGCGGCATCCACTGCGACCTTTGATTCACCGAGCGCAGAAAGGGCACGCGCTTCGCGGGACTGGCTTTCTTCCAGTTGCTCACGCGCCACCAGGTTGCCCAGGCCACGGTTACGCTTGTTCTCGCGGCGTGCCTGCTCCCAGGTTTCCTGGCGCTCGGCGACTGTCGCCTGCGCCTGACGCAAGGCCAGGCGGAAGCGGTCCTGATCGATGGTGAACAGCACCTGGCCCTTGTGCACGGGCTGATTGTCGGTGACTTCGACCTTCTGGATCAGCCCGGACACGTCCGGCGCGATCTGCACGATATCGGCGCGAATATGCCCGTCGCGGGTCCACGGCGCGTACATGTAATACATCACCATGCGCCACACAACGACGGCGGCCAGAGTGACAACCAGCAGGGTCAGGACCACGCGGCCCAGTGTCAGTATCGGTTTTTTCATGTCATCAGGTATCGACTTAGAGTATCCACGGCGCCGAGCAACAAAGCGTATAGACCTACGTTGAACAAAGCCCGGTGCCAGACCAGACGGTAGAAGTGGGCACGCGACAGCAGCGCGTGCACGGCGAGAAACAGCAGATAGGCGATGCCCATCATCGCCAGGAACGTGGGGATGAAGATCCCGCTGATATCCAGATCACCGATCACAGGGGCGCTCCGTCGATGTTATGCGGCAGTTGCTCGGTCAGTTCGCCGCCCACGGTGACAATCTCGACCCCCGGCAACAAGGCCAGACGCAGGCCGCTGAGGGCGTGCAACAGATGCAACCGGGCCGGGTTGTCGCCCATCTCCTGAGCCGTCAACGAACGGCGTGCGCGGTCCATGGCCATCAGCAGGCCGCGGGGCGCGGGCAGCCTTTCACCGGCCTTGCGACAGTGTTTGAAATAGCCGCTGACTTCATCGATCACCTGACGCAACAGCACCTGGGCCGCAGGCGTGGCGCGTCGGGTGTAGGCCAGCAGGTCGAGCATGTTCAGCGCGACCCGCAGTTCACGCAGGGCAATCCCGGTGTCTTGCGCGGTGAGCGTCAAACGCGGCAGTTGCTGCATCAGGCGGTCGAGCATTTGCACGCCCATGCGCCGGTGTTCGGCCAGAGACGCGTCTTCACTGAGGCTGGCGATGTCACGCCAGCTGAAACGGGTCAGACGCTTGACCGCCAGTTCAACCCCGAACGGGCGGAACACCAGCGTCCAGATAAAGGCGAACAACAGCCCGGCAGGTCCGGCCAGGTTGGAGTTGAGAAAGTTCATGAAGTCCGCGTCGTAGGCGCTCTGAATGCTGATGAACGACGAGGTGTTGACGATGGTCAGCAGCGTGCCGAGAAAGAAGCGCGGTTGCACAGTCAGGGTGCCGACGCAGATGAAGGGCACCGCAAAGGCCAGCACCAGCATCGGAAAGTCGTGCAGGTTAGGCAGCACCACGAACAGGTACAGGCTGGCAAATACCACCGAAAGCAGAGTCCAGAAAAAGAACCGGTAGATTTGCGGGGCAGGGTCGTCCATGGCTGCAAAGAAGCTGCACGACACCGCTGCCAGCGCCACGGCACTGGCGCCGTCTTTCCAGCCCAGCAGAATCCACAACACCGATGCAGCGATGATCGCCAGCACCGTCGAGGTCACTGAATAGAGCATCAGGCCGCGGTCCAGAAACGGCGTCAACCGACCCAGACGCCAGTGGCGATAGACCGCTCTCCATGGCGATTGATCGTCTGTCTTGATCGCATATTGCAGGGTCCGGCAATCCAGCCACAGGTCAATCCACTCGCCGAGCCTGAAAAGCGTGTTGGAGAGCAGCAGCTGATCGCGGTCGTCCAGTTGCGTAGAGTTCGGCTGAAGGCGTTCCAGCTCATCATGCAACTGTTGCCATTGCTCCCGTTGCGGGCCGTCGGCAGTGCTTTCAAGCCAGTCGCAAGCCTTTTGCAGCACGGGTTTCAGGCTGGCCAACAGCTCAGGCGTGCGTCGCTCCAGCGCCCATAATGCGTCATCCAGTGCATCGATGACCGGCAATAGATGGATCATCCGGCCGCGCAGCTCATTGGCGTTGCGTACGGTTTGCTTGCGTGCGCCCTCGTGGCTCAACTGGCCGATCATCATTTCCAGAGAGTTGAAGCTGCCAACCATCGAATTGCGCAGTGCGCCGATTTCCTCGGGCTGACAGGTGCGGCTGATAAAGCGCTGGCTGTAGGTCGAGGCGTCACTGAACCATTTTTCCGTGGTGGCCTGAAATACCGGTGCCAGACGTCTGGGCCAGAACATTGCACCCACGACGGCGGCGCAGATGATGCCGAGGAAAATTTCTTCGGTACGCGACACGGCGATGTCGAACACGGCCTGCGGGTTGTCGACCACCGGCAGGGAAATCAGCGGCATGGTGTAACCCGCCAGCATCAGTGCGTAGCTGTTGGCCGTGCGCAAGTGCAGGGAAAGGAACAACAGGGTGCCGGTCCACAGTCCGACCACGATGGCCAGTAGCAAGGGCGTCTGTACGAACATCGGTACCAGCAGCACCGACGCCGCTGCACCGGCCAGGGTGCCGGCGGCTCTGTACAGGGCTTTGGAGCTGGTCGGGCCGACAAAGGGGCTGGAGACAATGTACACCGTGGCCATGGCCCAATAGGGGCGAGGCATTTCCATCAACAGCGCGATGTACAGCGCCAGCATCGACGCGCCGAAGGTACGCACGCCGTAGAACCAGTCGCGTGCCGGTGGGACGCTGGAGAAAAATCCGTTCAAACCTGCCCCCCGTGCTCACCTTGTGCAGCCTCGGCGAAGGCCTGAAATACCCGCAAGGTGGCTTCGAGATCGGCAGGTTGAAGGCCCTGAAGCACATCCGCCCGCAGACGCGTCAGCTCCTGTTCTATCGAGCCTGCCAGCGCACGACCCTTGTCCGTAAGGCTGAGGGCCTTGGCGCGGCGATCATTGGGGTCTTCGCTGCGGCAGACGATGCCGGCCTTGCACAGCTGGTCGAGCAGGCGCACCAATGTCGGGCTTTCCATGCCGGCCGCCTGCGCGACTTTTACCTGATGCACGCCGTCACCCAGGCGCGCAATGGCCAGCAGTGGCCCGGCACATGCTTCAGAAATTTCATAGGTGACCAGTGTGTTCTGGCAAATGCGTCGCCATTGGCGAGAGGCGGCTACCAGGCCGCTACTGACAGCGCGATGCAGTGGGTCGACAAGCATGAATCACCGGGGGCTGAGTCGTGAACAATTTAGTTAGGAACAATATTGTTAGGGAGGATATTAGTAGGATGCTAACTAATATCTCGTAACAAGTTCTTGCAGTCAACCCGTAACTGCCCAGTGGTGCTTTTTGGGTCGCAGGGACGCCCGAAAGGGTTTTTTGAGGGAGCGTAGAGGCGATGAACGGCTGTTTGCGTCCGCTTTTAGCGGGGAAAGTTCATTATTTCAAAAAATAATTGCTACCGTTCGTCGGTAATAAGCCCAAAAATGCCGAGCTTTTACTCAGCCTCATTCAAAAAAATGGCGCGGCACCCGATAGAAGGGTCCTGATGAATCGCCGTCTGCAGCAAATGGATGGCAATCTGCCTTGTGTCGTGATCTGACATCAAAGTAGTGGCATCGGTCTTTTTGTGGCGGTTTATTGGCGTCATTGCGTTGTCGTTGCTGTTTAAAAAATAAACGATTGAGCCGATAGTCTGGTTGACCACAACGGGCCAGCACGCCCGTTCCAGAGCCATTCTGTCGGTGCGCAATGCGTACCTTGCGAGCTACTCCATGATCGACCTTGCCACCTGGAATCTTTCCGTCCCTGTCGGAAGTCCCGCTACCATCATTGAAACCCCCAAGTTGGTTAAGGGTTATCGGGATGGCTATTTTCAATCCGGGGATACGCTGTTTTTCTGGGCACCGGTGACCGGTTCCACCACAGAGAACGCCAAGTACCCGCGCTCCGAATTACGCGAGACGACGTCCGATGGCAGGGTCTTCAACTGGGCCTACTCAAGCGCTGACAATTTTCTGCGCGCGACGCTGGAGGTCGATCAAGTGCCTTCCACGGGCAAAATCGTGATCGGTCAGATTCACTGCTACCAGAGCACCGAGCCGCTGCTGAAGGTGGAGTACCAGTACAAGGAGAAGCTGCAGACCGGCAATATCGTCGCCAAGTTTCGTCGTACGCCAGACTCGGAAATCGAGGTCATTACCATTGCGCAGGGCGTGCCGCTCAACAAGCAGTTCAACTACACCATCAACCTGTCGCCCAGCGGCGACCTGACGGTCAATGCCTTCGACGCAGTCTGGTACGCCAAGCTGGATTCAGCCTGGGCCAGTAAACTGTTCTACTTCAAGGCAGGGGTCTATACCCAGGACAATACCGGTTACACCACTGAAGGCGGTTCGGCCACTTTCTACAAGCTGGCCATTGCCCACGAGAAAAAGAATTGATCGTTACGGTCTGGAAGATTCAGACCGCTGGAAATATCAGACTGAAGCAGATTCTGCCGGCGGCGGGTTGAGCCACTTCGACCCGCCCGCCATGCAGGTGCATGATTGCTGTAACAATGGCCAGCCCCAGGCCGTTGGAGTCCGAGCGCTCATGGCGCGAGGCGTCACCCCGATAGAAGCGGTCGAACAGTCGCGCGAGCGTGGCTTGGGGTAATACCGGGCCCTGATTTTCTACCTCGATTCGCCACTGACGATCAACTGCCGCAACACGAATCAGGATTTCGCTGTTTTCATTCGCATAGCGAATTGCGTTGGCGACCAGATTGCTCAGTGCACGGCGCAGCAGGATCGGGTCGGCCAGCAACGTGCCTTGTCCGCTGTGGCTCAGCCGAAGATTACGCTCTTCAGCCAGCCCTTCGAAATAACCAGCCACGCGTTGCAATTCATCGTGCAGGTCCAGCGGCTGGCGTTCCAGCGCAGCCTGGGCTTCGTCCGCTCGAGCCAGAAACAGGATGCTTTCCACCAGCCTTGAGATACGTTCCAGCTCTTCCAGATTGGAAGCCAGCAGGACCTGATATTCGTCGGCGCTACGGTTCTGGCGCAAGGCAACCTGGCAGTGGCCCATCAGCGAACCGACCGGCGTACGAATCTCGTGGGCCAGATCGGCGGAGAACTGCATCAGGCGTCGATAGCCATCGTCCAGACGGTCAAGCATGGCATTGAAGGCATCGCTCAATTGTTGCAGCTCGACAGGCGTGTCGTGGCTGTCGAGCCGTTTGTGCAGGCTGGCCGGGGTTATTGCGGCAGCGTGGGCGGCCATTCTGCGCAGTGGGCGCAAGCCGCGTCGCAGCAATACGTAACCCAGCACGGCGGTAATCAGGAACGCCAGCGCAACGGCGATATAAATGCTCTGCCGGAAGCTGGCGAGCATGGCCATCTCCTTGACCATCAGGTGCGCGGCCTGCAAGCGCACTGCAACGCCATTGGACATTACTTGCACCGCCGCGGCACGCAACGGCACGCCTTGCAGGCTCAGGCCGCTGCGCAGGTCATCGACCCGTAAAGGCTGATCCTGCGCCACGGTCGGTAGCTCTGGCAGTGGCGCGCGTTGCGGGTTGACCGATATCACCGGTGGCTTGCCCGGTTCGCCGATGATGAAAATATCTTCCTCGCTGTCGAGCATGTTCTCGAACAGTTGCGGGCTGCCTTTGAGGTTGTCCATCGTCAGGTCATAGCGCAACAGCTTGCGGAAATGATCGAGCCGCGCCAGTACCGCGTGGTCGCTGCGTTGCATGACCGTTTCTTCTATGGACTGGTACAGATAAAGCCCCGCGCCGCTGACCGTAAGCATGGCCACCAGCGCGAAGGCGAGGGTAGAACGCAGGGTCAGGGAAGGCTGGCGTCGCATGACCGCACCTCACACACATAACCGATACCGCGTACGGTGTGGATGAGCTTGACCGGGTAGGGCAGGTCGACCTTGCTGCGCAGGCGCTTGATGGCGACGTCCACAACATTGGTGTCACTGTCGAAATTCATGTCCCAGACTTCCGAGGCAATCTGTGCCCGTGACAGCACGTCGCCTTCGCGGCGCAATAACAGGTGTAGCAGGGCAAACTCTTTGTTGGTCAGCACGATGACCTGCTGCTGACGCGTCACGCGGCGGCGCAGCAGGTCCAGTTCAAGGTCGGCCAGATGAAAATGGTCTGCCTCGCGCACCACGCCCCGGCGCAGGATGGTGCGGATGCGCAGCAGCAGTTCAGTGAAGGAAAATGGCTTGACCAGATAATCGTCGGCGCCCAGTTCCAGGCCGCGAATCCGGTCCTGCAACTGGTCGCGCGCGGTGAGAAACAGCACCGGCACGTCCTGCCGGGCGCGCAGTACTTCGATGATTTGCCAGCCGTCGATGCCTGGCAGCATCACGTCCAGCACGATCAGGTCGTAGCGGTTTTCCAGTGCCAGGTGCAGGCCGTCGGCACCGTGCTGGGTCCAGTCGACCTTGTAGCCGGATTCACCCAGGCCCTTCTTCAGGTATTCACCGGTTTTGGTGTCGTCTTCAATCAGCAGGATATGCATCGTTTTGTCCGCTACGCTTTTGCAGGCACCCACGGTGCGCCGATGCCAAAGTCTAACCAGTTGCCGACAAGGTGTCCGGCGAATGACAAAAATGTCATTGCCCGGTCATTCTGCGGTGCCGGTAGCGGTGCAAGGATGGGTTTCAGATATCAACTGCCAAGGAAGTACCGATGAAGACTGCACTCTCTACAACGTTCGGCCTGCTGTTGCTCAGCGCTGCTGTCATGACTCAGGCTGCTGACATGAAAGTGGTCAAACCCATGCGCGGGACCGTCGACAGCGTAAGCGCCGACACACTTGACTTTACCACCCGTGCGGGCCAGCACCAGAGCATCAAACTGACTGAAAAGACCGGTATTCGTCTTGTATCCGAAGCCGATTTCAAGCAGATCAAAGGTGACAGCTTCGTGGGTTCGGCTGCCATTCCCCAGGCTGATGGCACGTTGAAAGCGCTGGAAGTGACCGTGTTTGAAGCGAGCCTTAAAGGCAGCGGCGAAGGCCATTATGGTTGGGAAAACGCGGATGGCAGCACGGGCACCATGACCAATGGCACCGTCGGCACGCTGGCCGGGGCTGATGGTCGCACGCTGACCGTCAAGTATGAGGGTGGCGAGAAGAAGCTGGTGGTGCCACAGGATGTGCCTATCGCCTACGTTGAACCGGGCAAGGTCGACCAGTTGACCAAAGGCGCCAAGGTCGTGGTGTTCCCGGCTGACGACGGCAAGTCGGCACGTGGTGTCGCAGTCGGCAAGGACGGTTTTACCCCGCCGATGTAATCGCAGCCGAGGCTGTCAGTGGCAGGCTGCTGCTGACAGCCTCGGTTACACCTGATCTAGAGGGATCTGCGCATGAAAACCCGCCCTATTCACCCGTGGCCGGTGCGCCTGACGCATTGGGTCAATGCCGTGGGCATGGTCTGCATGTTCATGAGCGGTTGGGCTATTTATAACGCGTCGCCACTGATGCCATTCACCTTTCCCAAATTCCTGACACTCGGCGGCTGGCTGGGCGGCTCGATCGCCTGGCACTTCGCGGTGATGTGGCTGTTGGTGATCAACGGCCTGCTGTATGTGCTGTATGGCGTATTCAGCCGCCACTTCAAACGCGATCTGCTACCTGTTCGACCGTCTGAAGTGAAGCGTGACATGAGTGATGCGCTGCATTTTCGCCTGGCCCACGTCAAAGGCCGTTACAACGCGGTGCAACGGCTGATGTACTGGCTGGTGTTGATCATGGGCGTGCTGGTGGTGGTGTCCGGGCTGGCTATCTGGAAACCGGTGCAGTTTCAGGGCCTGGTTGCCCTGCTGGGCGGGTTCGATTTTGCCCGCTGGGTGCATTTTGGCGCGATGACGGCCATCGGCGCGTTTGTTGTTGTTCATCTGGTGCTGGTCGTGCTGGTGCCCAGTACCTTGTTACCCATGATTACCGGCGGCCGCCAGCCGAACGAAGACGGAACTGTGCAACCATGAACGAACCTCGTAAACGCATCACCCAGCGCATTCGTCTGGAGCCTGCGCAGCAGAGCCAACTGGTCGATATTCAGCGCCGCTCGTTTCTACGCGCCGGGCTGACAGTGGGGGCGATGTCGATGCTCACCGGCTGCAACCTGCAGGATGGCGATCAGGTCGACAAAGTGCTGTGGGCCATGTCGCGCTGGAATGACCGGGTTCAGGCCTGGCTGTTCAACGGCCAGAAACTGGCCCCGACCTACAGCAAGGCGCAGCTGACCAACCCGTTCCCGTTCAATGCGTTCTACCCCGAATACAACGTGCCGGAGGTGGAGCTTTCCGACTATCGGCTGGCAGTGTCCGGGCTGGTGCGTGACAAGCAGCCGTGGACGCTGGATGCACTGCGCAAGTTGCCGCAACGCACCGACATCACGCGGTTGATCTGCATTGAAGGCTGGAGCGCGATAGGGCAATGGGGCGGTGTGCCGCTGAAGACGTTTCTGGAGTACATCGGCGCCGATACCACGGCACGTTTCGTCGGCTTCAAGTGCGCCGATCGCTATTATTCAAGCCTGGATATGCCTACTGCGCTGCATCCGCAGACATTGCTGGCGCTGGACTTCGGTGAAGTCGCCCTGCCACCGGATTACGGTTACCCGCTGCGGGTGCGAGTGCCGACCAAGCTGGGCTTCAAGAACCCCAAGCACATCGTCGAGATCTTCGTCAGCAACGAGAATCCTGGCGGGTATTGGGAGGATCAGGGCTACAACTGGTTCAGCGGGATCTAGGCGCGGACGCAGAGCGTCCAGAAGGGCATTCGACGCAGAGCGTCGCACGATGGCGGTAGTGAGACTATCGTTCCTCACGCTCCGCGTGGGAATGCCGTTCGTGACGCTCTGCGTCACACAGCGGTTCTGTGGTGCCAGGTGGATGTAGGCTCGACTCAAGTCACCTTTTCGCCCCTCGGCGAGTTACTTTGATGAGGCCAAAGTAACCAAAGCCTTTCGCTCCTGTTTCCGGCCCGACTTCGTCGGGTTCCTTCGTCCTGGCACTAAGGTCGCACTCTGCGTCGTCAGCGCCATCGTGGTTGAAAAGCATTTCGGTGGTAGTTAATGCGATTTTGACTATCGTTCCTCACGCTCCGCGTGGGAATGCCGTTCGTGACGCTCTGCGTCACACAGCGGTTCTGTGGTGTCAGGTGGATGTAGGCTCGACTCAAGTCACCTTTTCGCCCCTCGGCGAGTTACTTTGATGAGGCCAAAGTAACCAAAGCCTTTCGCTCCTGTTTCCGGCCCGACTTCGTCGGGTTCCTTCGTCCTGGCACTGATCCGGGGGTCGCCGCAACGGGCCATCCATGGCCCGGTGCGGCTAGCCTGGCGTCCTGCCAGGCTACCCCCGGATCAGCGCCAGGACTCAGCCGTCACTAACGTCGCACTCTGCGTCGTCAGTGCCATCGAGTTAAAAAGCGCTTTCAAGTGCAGTAACCGCTGGTACGGCAAAAAGCCGCACCTCGAACAGGCGCGGCGTTTCAGGTCAGTTCAGGCCCAGTTTGCCGCGCAGGGTCGAGAGGTCTTCGGCCAGGGTGTTGACCGGGCCGACCAGGGCTTTGCGGTCGTTCTCTTTCACCTTGTCGTAGGTTTCAAAGCCACCGTCCTTGGTCTTGTACTTGGCCAGAATCTTGTCCACGGTGGCGAAGTTCTTGTCGACTTTGCTGGAGAAGGCTTTGTCCTGCTGCTCGATCTGCGGGCGGAACAGGTCGACGATTTTCTTCGCGCCGTCGATGTTGCCCTGGAAGTCGTACAGGTCGGTGTGGCTGTAACGGTCTTCTTCGCCGGAGATCTTGGTCGCCGCAACTTCTTCCAGCAAGGCGGCTGCGCCACCGACGACTTTTTCAGGCGGGAAGGTCAGGTCGGCTACGCGCTTTTCCAGGTCCTTGACGTCGCTCATCAGTTTGTCGGCGATAGGGCCCTGGTCCTTGGTGGTGTTCTGCGAGAACAGCGCGTACTCCAGACGATGGAAACCGGTGAAGTCTTCTGCCGTGACGCCTTGTTCGTGGTCGTCGACGCGTGAGTCGATGGACGCGTCCAGGTCACTGAACAGTTCGGCAATCGGCTCTACCGACTCGTAGTACACGCGGGTAGGGGCATACAGCTTTTTGGCCGTCGCGATGTCGCCCTTCTTAACGGCATCGGTGAACTTCTGGGTATGGCTGACCAGTTCTTCGATGTTTTCGGTTACGTAAATCTTGTAGTCCGAAACCGGACCTACCAGGTCCAGCGGCGCGGTGGCGGCAAAGGCAGCCAGTGGCGTCTGGAGCAGGCCAAGGGTCAAGAGCAAAGCCAGGGGCGTCTTTTTCATGGGTGTCTTCCGGGTCTGGAGTGGTTAGGTCATGCGGTTTTAATGGACGAAGCAGCTGCCAGCAGCGAGCGGCCGATGAAATCCTGGTCACCGGTTACCCCCGGCAGGGTGAAGAAATAACCACCACCGACCGGCTTGAGGTATTCCTCCAGCGGCTCGCCGTTGAGGCGGCTCTGAACGGTAATGAAGCCTTTTTCCAGGTCAGCCTGATAGCAGATGAACAGCAGGCCCATGTCCAGCTGACCGTTCTTGTTCACCCCGTTGGAGTAATTGAACGGACGGCGCAGGATCAGGTTGCGCTGGCTTTCGGCGGTACGCGGGTTGGCCAGGCGGATGTGCGAATCCAGTCGGGTTTTCTTGCCTTCCGGGTCTGCCGCGTAGTTGGGTACGTCGGTCTCGACCTTGCCGTCCATAGGTGCACCGGTGCTTTTGCTGCGGCCGAAAATCGATTCCTGCTCCTGCAATGGCGTGCGGTCCCAGCGTTCCACGAAGTTACGGATGATTCGCACGGCCTGATAGCTGCCGTTGGCGGCCCACGCTGGCTCGTCGCTACCCGGCTGCACCCAGACCAGCTCGTTCATGGTCTTCTGGTTGTTGGAATCCGGGTTTGCCGAGCCATCCCGGAAACCGAGGAAATTGCGCGCGCTTTCCGGCGGCTGGCCAGGCTTCTTCGGTGCCTGGGGCGGCACGGTGCCTTCCTGTTTCCAGCGCACCAGCAGCAGGTCAGGCAGGTTCTTGACGATGTCGCGCAGGGCGTGAATGTTGCTGTCGGCGGTGTTGGCGCAGAACTGGATGCTCAGGTCGCCATGGCAACTGGCCGGATCCAGCGCGTCGTTGGGGAAGCCGGTCATGCGGATCAGGCGTTTGGGTTTGACCGGGGTCAGGCCAAAGCGCTCATCGAACAGCGATTCGCCTACCGACACGGTAATGGTCAGGTTGTCCGGGGTGACCACCGGGCCAAGAATGCCGGAATCAGGCGGTGGCAGTTTCGGATCAATCTCCGGCACCGGGCCGCCGGTCATCAGGAACGCGATGCGCTCATTGAGCGTGCGGAACAGGCGCTCGAGATCTTCGCGGTCGGCAGCCAGCACGTCGAACGCGACCAGCATGCCTGCGGCCGGACGCGGGTTGACGATGCCGGTCTGATGCAGGCCATGAAAGTCGTTGTGGTCCTGGGTCTTTTCACTGTTCGGTGCTTCGGTGACTTGCGCCGGCGTTGCGGCCAGTACGTTGCCGCTCAGGCTGCTGCCAGCCAGCGCGGCACCGGCAGCACCGAGACCCATCAGGACACGGCGACGCTGTATTGAAGCGGGGGCGTTAGTGGCTTCTGGACTGTTGTCTGGGTTTTTCATGGTAGTGTGCTGTGCTCCAGTGAATCAGAGGTCAGAAAGGCCAAGTGCCGCGTCGATGCCGTTGAGTGCGTCAGCCAGCGCGCCAGCCTTGGCGGCGATTTGCCGACGCTGCGTCTCGTCCACCTGGTCATAGGGGCGCATGCCTCCCTCAGTGGTGCTCAACGCATCAAGTGTGGTGTCCAGATCAGCCATAGCCGCATCGATCTTCTGCAGCAGATCGGCAGCACTGCGGGTCAACAACGGACGCAGCAGATCGACGATTTTGCGGGTTCCGTCCAGGTTGGCGGCAAAGCCGTTGAGGTCGCTGTGGCTGTAGCGTTCCTCTTCGCCGTTACTGCGTACGTCAGCCAGGCTGCGCATCGTGCGGGTGGCGATGGCGGCCAGTTGTTCGGGGGCCAGCGATTGCGCCATCAACTGCTGTTTGAGCTGAGTGACATCGGTTTGCAGGCGCTGCGCGACGGGCGACAGGCCCTCGACGCTGTGCTGATCGAACAATGCGTATTCAATGCGGTGGAAGCCGGTAAAGCCCGGATCCTGTTCACGCTTCTCGTAGTAATCGGCGCGGGCATTGATGGCATTGTCCAGTTCCGAGAGGCGCTGAGCAGCCGGAGCAATACGCTGATACGCGGTGCGGGCGGGCAGGTAGGCCGCCTGAGCGGCGCTCAGGTCGCCAGCTTCAATGGCTTGTTGCAGAGCCGTCACGGCCTTGATCAGCGCCGAACCTTGCAGGCTCAGGTACACCCGGTATTCGGAAAGAGGGCCGATGAAGGCGGTCATCGACGGGTGCGCCTTGGCTTTTGCATCGGACTCGGCGGTCGGGGTGACGTGCAAGGTGCCGCGCGGGTTGCTGAGCAGGCCGCAGGTGATCGCGTAATCGCCGGGTGCCAGGTTGGCATTGATCACCTGGCTCAACCCCGGCGCAATGTTTTCCCGCTCTTCAACCACCAGCACGCCATCGAGAATTTCCCATTCGACGGCGCGTTCCGAGCGGTTGACGATGCGGAAAGCATTCTTGCCCGCCGCCACCGTCAGCACATTCGGCTCACAGTTGCGGGCGTGAATATTGACCACGGTTTCAGTGCCGGCATTGGCCGCGCGCTTTTTTGCGGCGACCTGCGAGGCGTAATAGAACAGCCCGCCTGCGGCAATCATCAGGATCACCGAACCGGCGACAGCCAATTGCAGGACACGGGGCGGCCGGGCTTTCTCGGAAGGCCCTGGGGTACGGATAGACATGGGTGCCCTTATTCGTTCGTCACAGAAGATGTTTTCGGCTGTACGGTCTTACCGGACGCCGGGGTGTGCGGCATGAAGAACAGCAGCAGCGCCCCGATCAGGTAAATCAGGTAGACGCTCAAGGTGCTGACGGTCGGAGCGTCCTGGTAACCGAACATGCCAGCCAGTACCGAGCCGGCAGGCCCATCCATCGGCAACAGTGCGCTGATGTCGAAGACCACTTCCTGCAGATGATTCCAGACTCCGGCTTCATGCAAAGCCTGAACGGAGTTGGCGAGAATGCCCGCAGCCACCACCAGAATAAACAGCCCGGTCCAACGGAAAAACAGGCCCAGGTTCAGGCGCATGCTGCCGCTGTAAATGGCTACGCCGAAGCCCACGGCCAGCAACAGGCCGAGCAGGGCACCCAGCGGTGCGCCCGAGCCTTCGCTCTGCTGGAACACGGCGAGCAGAAAGAATACGGTCTCCAGCCCTTCGCGGGCCACGGCGAAAAACACCATGGCGATCAGCGCGTAGGTCTGGTTTTTCGAGCCGGTGAGGGCAGCGTCCAGAGACTCATGCAGCGCGTGCTTGATCGAGCGGGCGACCTTGCGCATCCAGAACACCATCGAGCTTAAAATACCCACGGCGATCAGGCCGACAATGCCTTCGAACAACTCCTGTTGCTTCTGCGGGAATTCGGCGCTCATCAACTCAAGCCCGCCACCGACGAACAGCGACAGCGCGGCAGCGAGGAACACGCCGATCCACACCGCAGGCATCCACTCGCCGCGGCCGGTCTGCTTCAGGTAACTGGCGATAATGCCAACAATCAGCGCGGCTTCGATGCCTTCGCGCAGCATGATCAAAAACGGAACGAGCATATCTCACCGGGTCAAAACTGTAGGCTGAACGTGCTTCAGCGAGCTATAAGCCGGAAACACTGCGTAACATAATGATACTCATTCTTGACTGCGGGTAGTTGTTTTTTATCTGCATCCCGGTTTTGGCAGGTTGTTCAGGTCAGGTTCAGCTGGGCTGGCTTGAGCGTAATAAATACCGGGGCGGCCCACTGTGTGGTCTGACCTGCCTATTTCAATTTGGGAAAACACGATGTCATCAGAATCAGACGCACCTGGTAGCGAGTGCGTACCGCCACGTGACGCGAACGCTGCTGCACATGCAGAGGCGGTCGAAATGCTCAAGGCCATCGACAGGCGATGGGAATTACTGATCAATCACGTCGGCCCCTGCCTGCACCCGGTCACTGCCGCGCAGGATCCATTTCAGGCGCTGATCAAGGCCGTCGCCTATCAGCAACTGCATGCCAAAGCGGGTGACGCTATGGTGATGAGGCTGCGCGCCCTGTTTCCAGACGCAACCTTTCCGGCCGCGCAGGCATTGATCGATCTGGATGAGCAAACACTGCGCTCCTGCGGTTTCTCGGCGTCCAAATGCCGAGCGATCAAAGCCATTGCCGCGGCACGGGTCGATGGTCTTGTCCCCGATGTCAGCGCTGCATTGGCCATGAGCAATGAAGCGCTTGTCGAACGCCTCATCCAGTTGCCGGGCGTAGGTCGCTGGACGGTTGAGATGATGCTCATTTACGGTCTGGGCCAGATGGACGTAATGCCCGCCAGCGACTATGGCGTGTGCGAAGGCTATCGACGGCTGTATGCTCTTGAACTCAAACCGGGTCATAGGGAAATGGCCAGAATTGGCGAACGGTTCGGCCCTTACAGGACGATTGCCGCCTGGTATTTGTGGCGAGTACCGGCCAACTTCAGCGACATCGATTTATCTCGAATTTGAGAGCAAGACTCGGAGTGCCTGTGTGTTGCGACAGGGATAGGCTCATCGAAACCCAAGACAGGCTATCAGCATGGAAAACATGAAAGGCACGTTGAAAACGCGTGCGCCACGAACCGAAGAGGACCCGCGCTGGGAGATCCTGCTCAATCGTCGTTCAGGCGCGGGCGCTGACTTCGTCTACGGTGTGCTGACAACCGGTATCTATTGCAAGCCCGGCAGCCCTAGCAAACTTCCAAGGCCGGAAAACGTCGTGTTCTTTTCTTCGGCGAGCGAGGCTGAAGCTGCCGGGTTTCGCCTGTCGCGGCGCAGTGGCAGTGATCAGCAAAGCGTGGACCTCAAGCATGCTTCGGCCGTTTCCGAAGCCTGCAGGCTGATAGACGCCTGCGACTCGATGCCCAATCTCGCTGCGCTTGCGGAAAAGGTCGGGATGAGCAGTTTTCATTTTCACCGCACTTTCAAGAAGCTCACCGGGTTGACGCCCAAAGCCTACAGCGTCGCTTCCTTGCGCTCGCGAGTGAAAGTCCAGCTTTCCCACGATGTGACCATCACCAGTGCGCTGTATGAAGCAGGTTTCAACTCCAACAGCCGATTCTATGAGGCTTCGCAAAAAATGCTGGGCATGAAACCTTCTGAGTACCGGGCAGGCGGGGCCAATGTCGACATCAGGTTTGCACTGGGTGAAAGCTCGCTGGGTTCGATTCTGGTGGCCAGAAGCCCCAAGGGTATCTGCGCCATTTCACTCGGAGAAGACCCCAATGTGCTGGTCGAAAAGTTTCAGGATCAGTACCCCAATGCCAACCTGATCGGCGGGGATGAAGAGTTTGAACAACTTGTCGCCAGGGTCGTGGGCTTTGTCGAGTCGCCTGCGACCGGACTCGCGCTGCCGCTGGACATCCGCGGCACGGTTTTTCAGGAGCGGGTATGGCAGGCGCTCAGGGATATACCTGCCGGATCGACCGCAACCTACACCGATATCGCCACGCGTATCGGTATGCCCAGCGCAGTTCGCGCAGTGGCGAATGCGTGCGGCGCCAACACGCTGGCAGTTGCCATTCCCTGTCATCGGGTCGTGCGCAGCGACGGGTCGTTATCCGGTTATCGCTGGGGTGTCGAGCGCAAGCGCAAGCTGCTTGAAATCGAAGCTGCCGGGGGAGCAGGGCTTTTTTCAGGGCTTTGAACAGCAGCCGGACTCGCCGAGAATCCGGTAGGCCAGCCTTACCCGTTCTTCATTCGGATAGTTCTTGTTGGCCAGAATCACGATGCCGAGCTGTTTTTCCGGTATGAACGCGACATAGCCACCGAAACCGTTGGTTGATCCGGTCTTGTTGACCCAGACCGCAGATTGCGCTGCCTGCGGCGGCTCGATTACTTCGGTTTTGAGGGTGTTCAGCATGACACTGGCGTTGCCTTCAAGCAGCTGCCCCAAGCCAACCGGCATCGGATACTGCTCCCAGATCAGGTCCTGAGTCATGCCGCCGACTTTGAAATAGCTGATCCGTGTGTCACTGAGAGCGCGTTGCAGCGGCGCGTCGTACTGACCAGGCCCAAGGTGTGCCTCGACAAAACGAATCATGTCCCGAGCACTCGATTTCACGCCGTAGGCTTCACTCGCCAGAGGACCTGGGTTAACCCTGACCGGTTCGTCGAGTTTGTTGTAGCCCTGCGCATAAAGCTTTTGCTTTTCGTCGGGCACGTTCACGTAGGTGTTGCTCAGGTTCAGCGCCGGAAACAGGCGCTGCTGGAGGGCTTTTTCATATGGCAGCTTCATGCTGCGCGCCGCAACCATGCCGAGCAGGCCCACACTGGGGTTGGCATAAGTGCGGTGGGTGCCGGGCCGGTAGTCGGGCTGCCAGGCCTTGAAATAGTCCATCAATTGGCGAGTGTTCTGCACCTTTTCGGGCACTTGAAGGGGGAAGCCGCCTGCTGTGTGGGTGCCGAGGTGAAAGACCGGTATTTTGCCCAGGCGTGTGTCATTCAATTGCGGCAGGTAGGTGTCGATGCTGTCGGTCAGCGACAACTGCCCATTGGCCTGCGCCCAGGTGGCCAGTGTGGCAGTGAAGGTTTTGCTGATCGAGCCCAGTTCGAACAACGTATCGCTGGACACCGGCTGGCCGATTGTTTTTGAGGCGACGCCGTAGTTATAGAACTGTTGTGTACCGTTGCGGGTGATGGCGATGGACATGCCTGCAATGTTGTTTTCCTGCATCACCTGCTGCGCCGCTTGCTGCACAACGTCATCAAGGTCAGGTGCCGGGTCTTGAGCGCAGGCAAGGGAAGCGTTCAGCACAAGCGCCGCGCATAACAGTGTCTTATTCCTTGGCATCACATGATTCCTTGTTGTTTTGGGTCGCCGCCGATCATCGAAGAACGCTGTTTTGAAGCCTTGCTGCGGTGGTCGGTGGCGGCGGGTTTGCGTAATATGCCTCCTTTTTTGCGCTTCCTCCACGGGGCGCGGTTCAGGTAACCCATGAAATCAATCCGTATACGCGCCGAAGTCCTGGCCGGGCTCACGACATCCTTTGCCTTGGTGCCCGAGTGCATTGCCTTTGCACTGGTGGCCCATCTCAACCCGCTGATGGGGCTCTACGGCGCGTTCATCATTTGTACGCTGACAGCACTGTTCGGCGGGCGTCCGGGTATGGTTTCCGGCGCGGCCGGTTCGATGGCGGTGGTGATCGTCGCGCTGGTGGTGCAGCACGGCGTGCAATATTTGCTGGCGACTGTATTGCTGGGCGGTTTGATCATGATCCTGTTCGGGCTGCTGCGGCTCGGCAAACTGGTGCGGCTGGTGCCTTATCCGGTGATGCTGGGCTTCGTCAACGGCCTGGCGATTGTCATCGCGATGGCGCAATTGGAGCACTTCAAGGTGGGTGAGTCATGGCTCAGCGGTACGCCGCTGTACGTGATGCTCGGGCTGGTGGCGCTGACCATGGCGATTGTCTATCTGTTGCCACGCCTGACCCGCATTGCGCCGCCAGCGCTGGTGGCGATCCTCAGCGTCGGGCTGGCGGTCTACCTGCTCGGCCTGCCGACCCGCACCCTGGGCGACATGGCGCACATTGCCGGTGGCCTGCCGGTATTCGCCATGCCGGACATTCCGTGGAACCTGGACACCCTGCGCATCATCGCCCCATACGCCATCCTGATGGCGCTGGTCGGCCTGCTGGAAACCCTGCTGACCCTGAACCTGACCGACGAGATCACCGAAACCCGTGGTTACCCGGATCGTGAGTGCGTAGCGCTGGGCGCTGCCAACGTGGTCTCCGGTGCCTTCGGCGGCATGGGCGGTTGCGCGATGATCGGCCAGACGGTGATCAACCTCAGTTCCGGCGGCCGCGGTCGTGTGTCGGGCGTGGTGGCGGGTTTGATGATCCTGATGTTCGTGCTGTTTCTGTCGCCGCTGATCGAGCGCATTCCATTGGCGGCGCTGGTCGGGGTGATGTTTGTGGTTGCCCAGCAGACTTTCGCCTGGGCATCGTTGCGTGTGCTGCGCAAGGTGCCGGTCAATGACGTACTGGCGATCATTGCCGTGACCGTGGTCACGGTGCTCACCGATCTGGCCACTGCGGTGCTGTTCGGGATCATTATCGCGGCGATCAACTTCGCCTGGCAGCAGGCTCGTGAGCTGTACGCCGACAGCCATGTCGAAGCCGACGGCAGCAAGGTCTACCACCTGCATGGCACGCTGTTCTTCGCCTCGACCACACCGTTTCTCGACCAGTTCAACCCGGCCGAAGACCCGGCGCAGGTGACACTGGATTGCCGCCACCTGAGTTTCGTCGATTACTCGGCCATTGCTGCGCTCAAGACCTTGCGCGAGCGCTATGTCAAAGCGGGCAAGCATTTGCGCGTGGTGCATCTGTCCGAGCGCTGCAAGCGGCTGCTCAAGCGCGCCGGCGTGCAGCACGCATGAGCCGTTTTTAGACCGTATGTCTTTTCTCTGATACCGAAGGTGTGTGCCTGATGGATGCCGTTTCCCCGCTGCAAGCCTACGAACGTGCCGTCCAGCGTGGTTTTCAGCCTGATCAGGCGCAGTTGCAGGCTGCCCGACAGTTGCAGGCGTGCTATGAGGACCTGGCCGATGCGCGGGGTCGGGCACAGGGCGTCTATTTGTGGGGGCCGGTCGGGCGCGGCAAGACCTGGTTGATGGACCGCTTTTTCGAAAGCCTGAGCGTGCCGGCCCGGCGTCAGCATTTTCATCACTTCATGCGCTGGGTGCACAAGCGCATGTTCGAGCTGATGGGCACGCCTCAGCCGCTGACCGTGGTCGCCAAAGAGCTGGCGCGGGAAGTGCGGGTGATGTGTTTCGATGAGTTGTTCGTGACTGACATCGGCGACGCAGTGATTCTCGGCGGGTTGCTGCAAGTGATGTTCGAAGAGGGCGTAGTGCTGGTCTGTACGTCCAATCAGCCACCGGAAAAGTTGTACAGCCACGGCCATAATCGTGAGCGCTTCCTGCCAGCGGTCGCCGCGATCCTGAAATACATGAATGTGGTGGCGGTCGACGGCGGCGAGGATCATCGCCTGCACCCCGG
The DNA here is from genome assembly GCF_032587815.1 of Pseudomonas syringae group sp. 26L6. Taxonomy (NCBI): domain Bacteria; kingdom Pseudomonadati; phylum Pseudomonadota; class Gammaproteobacteria; order Pseudomonadales; family Pseudomonadaceae; genus Pseudomonas; species Pseudomonas syringae group sp. 26L6. The sequence goes on along the minus strand of NZ_JAWHPJ010000054.1, from coordinate 166,323 downwards.
ACAGTTGCACCAGCGTTACTGGGTTGCACAGGCCGGTCAGCCAAGTGCATTGAAGGGGATATTCGAAGCGCTGAGCGCTGGCCAGCCGGTTCACGACTCGCAGGTCATGCTCGGCTATCGCAGCATCAATGTGGTTCAGCATTCCGATACGGCAGTGTGGTGCCGCTATCGTGACCTGTGTGAACAACCGCTGGCGGCGATGGATTTTATCGCGTTGTGTGATCGTTTCTCGGTGATTCTGCTCAGCGAAGTGCCGCCCCTCAGCGCCGCCCAGCGCGAGGCGAAGATTGCCCGTGGCACCGAGGATGGCGTGGAGCAGGTGACGGCAGGCGAACGCGAGCTGCCGCAGTTATCGCCCAACGACGACGGCGTGCGACGTTTCATTGCGCTGGTGGACGAATGTTACGACCGGCGCATTCCGCTGTATGTCGAAGCGCCTGTGCCGATGGACGAACTGTACACCCAGGGTTATCTGTCGTTTGCCTTTCGGCGCACCCTGAGTCGGCTTCAGGAAATGCAACTGGAGCGTTTCACCGAGACCTGAGCTTCAGGCTGCATCCCGACGGCGCTGGGTCAGCACGTGTTTGGCACCTTCGATCATCAGCACCACGACGGCCAGCCAGATCGGCAGGTAAGTCAGCCATTCATCGCGGCCGATGCTCTCGCCCAGCAACAGGGCGACGCCGACCAGCAGCACCGGCTCGACATAACTGAGCAACCCGAACAGGCTGAACGGCAGCAAACGGCTGGCAACGATGTAACTGACCAGTGCCGAGGCACTGATGACCCCGAGCACGGGAATCAGCAGGTACAGCAGCGGTGCCTGCTGGATGGCTTGTGGATGACCGTTGGCGATAAACCACAGGCCGATGGGTAGCATCAGCAGCATGTCGAACCAGAGCCCGCCGAGGTGGTCGGTCTTGAGCTTGCGTCGCAGCACGAAGTACAGCGGATAACCGCCCGCGACCAATAGCGTCTCCCACGAAAAGCTGCCCAGCCGCCATAGCTCATGGCCAACACCGATCATGGCAAATACCGCCGCGACCTTTTGCAGATACGAAAGGTGCTCGCCGTACACGATGCGGCCGGTGAGAATCATGCTCAGCGGCAGCAGGAAATAACCCAGCGATACCTCCAGACTGCGCCCGTGCAGCGGTGCCCACATGAAGATCAGTAACTGCGCGCCGAGCAGCACCGAAGACAGCAGCAGCGCGAAGATCAGCAGCGGTTGCTGCCTGAGCCGGACAGTCACTTCGCGGACTCGCCGCCAGTCTCCGCTGACCAGCATGAACAGCGTCGCGCATGGCACGGTGAGCAGCATGCGCCAGCCGAAGATCTCTTCACCGTCGAGCGGGGTCATCAGTGACGTATAGAAATACATGACCCCGAACAGCGTTGACGCCAGGATCGACAGCACCACACCTTTGTACACGACGGCCTCCGCGACAGCTGATTCGACAGATTGCGCACCTGTCTGGTGCGCGTGGTCGTCAGTCTACTGGCCTGAGGTGCAAAAAGCTGCAAATCGGACGGCCCTTGCACGACGATGGAACGAGCCTCATGCAAGTGCATCAGAGGTTTTGGCTAATCGATCAGCTTTGTTAGGCTGTCGCGCTGGCCGGTGTGACCGTACTCGGCAAATTACAAGGAGCATGCATGACCTCTTTCAGCACCGCAGCCCAGGATGCCAAGGCTCGGGCGGAGCAGTCTTCGACGCGTATCGCGTTTTTCATTGCCGGTTTCAGTGTCGCCTCTTGGGCGCCGCTGGTGCCTTACGTCAAACAGCGGATGGGCCTTGATGAGGGCACGCTCGGGCTTTTGTTGCTGTGCCTCGGCGTAGGCTCGATTCTCTCGATGCCGTTGGCCGGTGCGCTGGCAGCGCGGTTTGGCTGTCGGCGGTTGCTGGTCTGCTCGACGGTGTTGATCTGTCTGTGTCTACCGCTATTGGCGACGATATCCAGTCTGCCGCTACTCATAGCCACGCTGTTCCTGTTTGGCGCGAGCATGGGGGGCGTGGATTGCACGGCCAACGTTCAGGCGGTGATTGTCGAGCGTGCCAGCGGCAAGACCATGATGTCGGGATTCCATGGCCTGTTCAGCCTCGGTGGGATTGTCGGTGCCGCGGGTGTCGCCGGCTTGCTCAGTCTGGGCATCTCGCCATTCACGGCGATGCTGATCGTGGTATTTCTGACGTTGGTTGCGCTGGCCAAAGCGGCGCCGAATCTGTTGCCTTACGGCAGTCCGGCCGATGGGCCAGCCTTTGCCATCCCGCGTGGCGTGGTGCTGTTCATCGGCCTGCTGTGCTTCACCGTATTTCTGGCCGAAGGCGCAATGCTTGACTGGAGCGCGGTATTCCTGACCTCGTTGCGTGGTGTCGAAGCATCGTATGCCGGACTGGGCTATGCGGTATTCGCCGCGACCATGACCCTGGGGCGGTTGTTTGGCGATGCGGTGGTAAAACGGGTGGGCTCCAATCGAGTGATCATTCTTGGCGGGCTGTGTGCCGCAGCGGGGCTGGCCGTCGCGACATTGATCCCGGTCTGGCAGGCGGCGCTGCTGGGGTATGCATTGGTAGGCGCGGGTTGCTCGAACATCGTACCGGTCTGCTACAGCGCAATCGGTCGGCAGAAGACCATGCCGGAAAGCGTGGCGATTCCGGCGATCACCACGGTTGGTTACGCCGGGATTCTGATCGGTCCTGCGGCAATCGGTTTCATCGCCCATGTCAGCAGCCTTGAGCTGGCGTTCATGATCGTTGCCGTGATGCTCTTGGGCGTGGCTATCGGCGGCAGCAAGCTCAGGACCTGATTCTGACTACAACGTGCGCGCCATCCCCGACACCCGGATCGAACTCCCGGGCTGCTCGGGGATTTCCGCGCGCAGATGTGACGGGCTGCCCATGTCCTCGCCCTGAATAATGTCTATCAGGCCACCGTGCGGCCAGCCTATATCGCGCAGATAACCACCCAGGGCCGCCGTGGCCGCACCGGTAGCCGGGTCTTCATAAACGCCGCCGAAGGCAAACGGGTTGCGAGTGTGGAACAGCTGTTCGGTTTCGGCCCATACCAGCAAAATAGTCGCCCAGCCTTCGCGTACCATCAGCTCTCGACCGGCCTGCTGGTCATAGTGCATAGCCTTGAGCTGTGCCCGGCTGTTCAGCGCGAGCACAAGGTGCCCGGCACCGCCGTTGATATGCGCTGGCTTGATGCGTTCATCCAGATCGTTGTGCGTATAGCCGAATAGCGCCAGGGCCTCTTCCAGCAACTGCGCGCTGATCGGCTTGCTGAAGGTCGGTGGCGATTGCAGTGCTGCCGAAGTCAGGGAGCCTTGCGCATGACCCTCGACAGTGATCTGCGCCTGATTGAGCGTCAGGTTGAACACGCCGTCGCCTTGCCGTGCCGCCAGCGCTGCGCCCAAAGCGATGGTCGCGTGTCCGCAGAACGGGACCTCTGCCAGCGGCGAGAAATAACGCACACGCCAGCAACCTTCCACAGGAGCGGCAAACACGGTTTCGGAAAAGCCGACCTCGGCGGCAAGCTGCTGCATGACGACGTCATCGGGCAGCGCATCGCCAATCCACACGCCTGCCGGGTTTCCACCGCGATCGCCATCGCTGAATGCCGCCAGTTTGATTATTTCAGTTGTCATTGAAGGGTGTCCTTGCCGTGGTCATTGGGCGACAGTTTGCAACGGAGCTGATTTGATAATCCAGTGAGAAGAACTGATGCGGTGCATCTATATAGCTGATGCCTGAGCGCCCGCGCAGGCCTCTCCTCTCAAGGCACCTCACACCTGGCCATACGCCGCTGCACTACACGTTCACGCAGTGCGTCGTAGGCCCAATTGAACAGCATGGTGTAAGGCAGAAACATCAGCAGCAGACCGATATCCAGCCAGAATGCTTCCATCAGGCTGATCGTCAGCCACCATGCGGCCAGTGGCACGACGGCCAGAATCAGTCCGGCTTCGAAACCTGTTGCGTGCAGCACGCGAGTGGTCAGGCTCATGGCAAACCCGTACCTGTTGCGCAGTCTGTCGAACAGGGCGTTGTAGAGCATGTTCCAGAGCATGGCGATGGTGGAGATCATCACTGTCATGGCGCCCATCATTGTCAGCGAATGGTTCATGAGCCAGGCCAGCAGCGGTGCGACCAGAATCACGCCACCGATCTCGAAGAGGCTGGCGTGCAGCGCCCTTTCACGCAGGGTCTTGGACGCTACGGATGCGTGCTGGCTGGCGTGTTGTGGGCTGTTGCTCATGATAAGACCGTCCTTTGTGCTCGTGGGTGGCAGCATTATCATCGGTGTTTACGTTAACCTGAAAATCAATACCATCGGTAAAGCCGATAAGAGAGTGTCATGAGTTATTCACCGGAAGCCCTGGAAGCCTTCGCCCAGATTGCCGCGCTGGGTTCGTTCAGTGCAGCTGCACGCCGTCTGGGCAAGAGTCAGTCGACGATCAGTGAAGCAATTGCCCGCCTGGAGATCGATTTTGGGCTGGAGCTGTTCGATCGCTCTTCCAGGCAACCGGTTCTGACTGAAGCCGGGCGGGTCATGCTTGGCCGTGTCGATGACCTGTTGTGCGCCTCGGACCGACTGCGCCGGGCTGCTGCAAGGCTTGCGGCAGGCGTCGAGCCAAGGCTGACGCTGGTGCTGTCGGACGCCAACCAGTTCGCTGATTTCGAACGGCTGATGACCGAGCTGGATCAGCGCTTTCCAGAGCTGGAGATGGAATGCGTATTCGCCGAGCACGGTGATGCCATCAGCCTGGTGCAGTCGGGCAGGGCATCATTGGGGCTGCTGTCGGCGCAAGCCAGCTACCCACCGGAGATCGGTCACGCGACCATCGACGAAAGTGCCGATTTCGGTCTGTTCGTCTCGCATAAACATCCGCTTGCCGCGCTGGAACGGGTCGATTATCAGCAACTGGCGGGTTACCGCGCACTGCGCCTCAACACGCTGGTCGAGCACAGCATCCCCACCGACGACCTGCCCACCAGCGGCCATCGTCATTGGTCAGCGCCCAATTACCTGCTGTTGATGGACATGGCTGCCTTCGGTTTTGGCTGGTCGGCGTTGCCGCGCTGGCTGGTGTCGCGCTATTCGGGCGGGCTGCTCAAAGAGCTGAAAGTCTCGGGCTGGCCGCGTCGCTCGGCGGTCGATGTCATCTGGTCATTCCAGCGCAGCCTGGGGCCAGCAGGTGCATGGCTGCTGGAGTCGCTGGTGCCGTTTGCCGGAGAGTAAACGGATCGGCTCTCATAACCGGCAGCCAGCAGTCGCGGGGCTTGCTGATTTCCAGCTATAAAGCACAGACTTTCAACACTGTCGGGTAGGGTAACGCATGACATTCGACTGGCACTCCGATCCTGTTACACGTGATACCCCGGTGGACGACCGCTACCGAAATACGCAGAACGTGAGGCGCTTCATGACCGGACAATGCGGGCCGTCGTTCAGGTTCGACCGGCCATTCATGGCGTGGATCACTGATGGCGAGCCCAAAAACATGGGCCAGGTCGTGGATGAATGGTTGCTTCTGCGAACAGCAGGATCGGAATGAGCTGACGTTGTGTGCTGTTGGAGGGCTGCTCGGCCGGGCTCGCTCTGGCTGTATCGAGAAGCACATACCGCCCTGACTTTCGAAAATCATCGATTTTCGAATGCAAAATGCCATTATTTTTGCAACTGAGCGTTTTTTCTCGTAGCGTGCTCGTGCCGCCCTGCCTGAAGGGAACGCGGCGCAACCCACACCGCAGGTGCCTCCGCCGTGACCCCGACAGATCTACAACATCTCCAGAGCCGATTATCGGCTCTGGAGCAGGAAAACGCCTCGCTTAAAGAGCGCCTGAGCGTCAGTGGTCAGGAGGCCGAAAACGCCCTGGCGCACTCTCAGGAGCGTTATCGTTTTCTGTTCAACGCGATGGATGAAGGCTTTTGCATCATCGAGTTCTTTGACGGCCCGCACGGCCCGTTGAGCGATTACATTCATATTGAAGCCAACCCGGCTTACGAGTATCACGCGGGTATTCCCAATGTGGTGGGCAAGAAGCTGCGCGAGATGGTTCGCGAAGAGGCGGATGGCTGGGTCGAGTTCTACGGCAAGGTATTGCGCACCGGTGAGCCGGTCCGCTTCGAGCGCGAGCTGGTGGCGACCGGGCGCTACCTGGCACTGACCGCGTTCCGCATCGAGCCGGCCAGCCGCAAGCAGGTAGCGGTGTTGTTTCAAGACATCACCGAACGCAAGCGCGCAGAGCTGGCGTTACAGCAGATGAATGAAACGCTGGAGGCTCGTATTGTCGAGGCCGTCGCCGAGCGCAATGTGCTCGCCGATGTCGTCAATGGCACCAATGCATTCATCCATGTCATCGACGCCAATTACCGCTGGATGGCCATCAATGGCTCAGCGCTACGCGAGTTCGAGCGTCTTTTTGGCGTCCGTCCTCAGGTAGGCGACAATATGCTCGACCTGCTGGACGACTGTCCGCAGAGCAAAGCGGGCCTTAAGCAGCGCTGGACGCGGGCGTTGGCAGGCGAGGAGTTTGCCGAAAGCGTCAGCTTCAGCGATTCGAAGGATCCGGCCAGCCACTTCGAAATGCGTTACAGCACGCTTCGCGATGCACAAGGCCAGGCCATTGGCGCGTATCTGTTTGCCTACGATGTCAGCGAACGGTTGCGCGAGCAGGAACGCCTGGCTCAGGCTGAGGATGCCTTGCGCCAGTCGCAGAAGATGGAAGCGGTCGGTCAGTTGACTGGCGGTATCGCCCACGACTTCAACAACCTGCTGACCGGTATCACCGGCTCGCTGGAACTGCTCAAGACGCGCATGAGCCAGGGCCGTTTCACTGAAATAGATCGCTACATAGGGGCTGCGCAGGATGCATCCAAGCGTGCAGCGTCGCTGACTCACCGGCTGCTGGCGTTTTCACGTCGACAAACGCTTGACCCCAAGGCGGTCGACATCAACCGGCTGGTGATCGGGATGGAAGAGCTGATTCGACGTACGGTCGGACCTCACATCACGCTGGAAGTCGTGACCTCAGTCGGGTTATGGTCGACGTTCATTGACGCCCCGCAACTGGAAAATGCGCTGTTGAACCTGTGTATCAATGCCAGGGATGCCATGCCGCGAGGCGGGCGAATCACCATCGAAACCGCTAACCGGTGGATTGACGAGCGCGGCTCCCAGAGCCGGGACCTGACACCGGGGCAATACCTGTCGCTGTGTGTCAGTGACACCGGTACCGGCATGTCGCCTGAGGTTATCAACCGCGCGTTCGACCCGTTTTTCACCACCAAGCCACTCGGGCAGGGCACGGGTCTGGGATTGTCGATGGTGTACGGTTTTGTGCGCCAGTCCGGTGGGCAGGTGCGTATCTACTCTGAACCTGAGCAGGGCACGACCATGTGCCTGTACCTGCCGCGTCATTACCTTGGGGCTCCGGAAGAGGTCGAGGCTGTCGAGACTTGCGAATCGGCGCCTGCGCAGACCGAGCGTACGGTGATGATTGTCGACGATGAGCCGACCATCCGCATGCTGGTGGCCGAAGTGCTGGAGGATCAGGGGTATATCCCGATCGAGGCGGGCGAGGGCGCGTCTGCGCTGAAGATGCTGGAGTCCGATATGCGTATCGACCTGCTGGTAACCGACGTCGGGTTGCCTGGCGGCATGAACGGTCGGCAACTGGCGGATGCTGCGCGCATCATTCGACCAGACCTTAAAGTGCTGTTCATCACCGGTTATGCTGAGAACGCCATCATTGGTAACGGCCATCTGGATCCGGGGATGTGGGTGCTCACCAAGCCGTTCACCATGGACGCGTTCGCCAGCCGCATCTACGAAATGATCGAACGCAAGGATTGAGTCCAAAAAACGTCAGCGGGCAGGCAGCGTCTGGAATTCACCTTTCGACAAGCCCTGCACGTCGTTGCCCATGCTGTCACGGATGGTCAGGTCGGCACCCTGGTCGGTCAACGCCTTGAGCACTTCAGTGCGTTTGAACAGCGCCGCGTACATGGCCGCCGTCTGCCCGGCATTGTTGGTCAGGTTTGGGCCGCAGTCGGCCTGAACCAGGCGCTTGGCGATGCTCAGTTCACCCTTGAAAATCGCGCCCATCAGTGCAGTGTTGCCGCGATTGTCCTTGGCGCAAGGGTCAGCACCGGCATTGATCAGGCGTTCCACCGAATCTTCATGGCCGTGATAGGCGGCCAGAATAAGGCCGGTATAGCCCTGTTCGTCACGCACGTTGAGGTCGTAATGGGCTTCGATGAAGGTGTCCAGCATCGGGTTGTTGCCTTCACGGGACGCGTCGAAAAACAGCGTGCGCAACTGGCTGGCGGTCTGTTCAGCGGTCAGTTCGGAAGCGGGTGCCGGGGCGGGTGGGGTTGCGTTTGCGGCTGCAGCAAACAGCAGCAAGGCATAGATCAGATTTTTCAAAGGCGTTCTCCTGGCTGGAACCGCCCCGGCGTCGTGAACGCCGGAGCGGGACATCAGATCATCAGTCTTTGAGGCTTGCAGCCAGCGACTTGACCTTGCTCAGATCGCCCTTGGCGACTTCGGTTACCCGAGTGCCGTAGTCCGGATCTGCCTTGTACAGGAACGACAGCATAATGTTCTTGCTTTCGGTGTCGGTGTCAGCCAGCGACTCGCCAAAGCTCTGTACCAGGTCGGTCTTCTCTTTAGGGCTGTAGGAGCGATACAGATCACCCGCCTGCTTGAAGTTCTGCTCACGCGTGATCTTCGCCTGCTGGGTGGTGCCGCTGATCGGCAGTTCGCTGTAGCGCGCTTTTTCGTCGGCTGGACGTGGCTCCAGACGGCTCGGCTCATAGTTAACGCCGCTGGTGGTGTGACCGGTATTCAGAGCACCGTCCTGATTACCGTTGTTCACCGCAACCTTGGGCTGGTTGACCGGCAGGCTCAGACCATTCGCGCCCAGGCGATACATCTGGGTGTCGGCGTAGGAGAACACACGGCCTTGCAGCAGACGGTCCTCGGAAGGCTCGATACCAGGAACCAGGTTAGCCGGGGCCATGGCGACCTGTTCGGTTTCCTGGAAGAAGTTGTCGACGTTCTTGTTCAAGACCATCTGACCGATTTTCTTCTCAGGGACATCAGGCCAGATCTTGGTGGCGTCCAGTGGGTCGAAGTCGAATTTCGACAGCTCTTCAGGCTTCAGGACCTGAACGTACAAGTCCCATTTCGGGAAATCGCCTTTTTTGATGGCACCGACCAGATCGTTGGTCAGGTGGCTGTAGTCCTTGGACTGGACCTGAGCGACTTCTTTCGGATCAAGGTTCTTGATGCCTTGCAGGGTCTTCCAGTGGAACTTGACGTAGTGCACTTCGCCTTTGGCATTCACCAGTTTGTAGGCGTGTACGCCGTTGCCGTCCATGAAGCGATAGCCTGCAGGCGTACCCTCATTTGAATACAGCAGTGTCAGCGTACGGGTGGCTTCTGGAACATGCGAGAAGAAGTCAAAGCGACGCGAATCGTTGTCCAGGTTGGTACGCGGGTCAGGCTTGAAGGCGTGGACCATGTCCGGGAACTTGATGGCGTCACGGATGAAGAAGGTTGGAAAGTTGTTGCCTACCAGGTCCCAGTTACCGTCTGCCGTGTAGAACTTGGTGGCGAAGCCGTGTGGGTCGCGCAGGGTTTCAGGCGAGTGGTTGCCATGGACAACGGAGGAAAAGCGCACGAAGACCGGGGTTTTTTCGCCCGATTTGAACACCGTGGCTTTGCTCAGATCGCTGATATCGGCCGATGCGGTGAACTCACCTTTGACACCCGTGCCGCGAGCGTGGACCACGCGCTCCGGAATACGCTCGCGATCAAAGCGCTGCAGCTTTTGCAACAGCTGCACATCTTGCAGCAGGACAGGCCCTTGGGCGCCTGCAGTCTGAGAGTTCTGATTGTCGCCGACGACGGCACCATTGTCGCGAGTCAGGGTGTCTGCTGCATAGGCGGTCGGAACAGTAACGAGACCGACTGCAGTCAGACACACCATATGTCTGGACCAGTTTAATAACGGCATTTTGAATCCCTCATATTTTTAGTAGGCCGGTTTATCTTAGGCGCGTGAGGGCAGGGCGGTGATTATAAAAATATATCGGGGTGATTAAGATAAATACTGAGAGGGGAGAGGAACCGAGTAAAAAACTTTCCCAATTAGTTGAATAATTTCCTTGGCTATGAGGAAGACGGGCTACAGGTGAACGTATAAAAAAATCATGGTTTTAGTTATGTATGGACATGAAATTAAAGGATTTTTTATTAAATGTTGGTGTTAATAAAAGACACGTTTAATCACGCTGTTAAAGGATAATAGCAATCATTATCATTTTGAAAGCTCGTCAATAATAAAGTCCTGGCGTCCCGGTGTGGAACGATCGTGCAACTAAATAATGTGACATTCAAGATTGCTGGCTTTTTGATATTGTCTTCTGAGGTCGTCGTATAAGTTACAACTAAGTTATCCTGCGGCAAAGTGACATTATCGGTTTTGAAAGCGTTGACGCGCTATCATGTGGCCACACCTTGTGCAGCCACGCCGCGTTTAATGGAGCCCCTCGTCTCATGCCCACCATCATGTTGCTACAAACCCCGCCACCGGAGTTCATCCGTAGCCAGATCCAGCAGATGGTCGTGGACTACGTGACCGACATCAGCATGGTAGCCATTGCGCCGAGCAATCCGCTGTACAACCTGTATCAGTATGGCGTGGGGTATGAGGTGCATCTCTACCTGAACGCCATGGACGGCTCGCAAAACCTGGAGGTCGAACTGATCGTCGCGCTGGACGATGAGGACCCGGAAACCGTATTGGGGTTTTTACTGTACCTGCCTGTGCAGGATGATCCACAGGCTTGTGCCGTGGCCTATATGGCGGTGCGCGAAAGCCATCGTCGCCAGGGCATTGCACGCTCGATGCTGAATAAGATGGTCGGCCGCTACCCGCACGCAGAACTGTATTGCGTGGTGGGCAAAGTGGCGTATTTCGAAGCGCTGGGCTTCCAGGTCCTGGGCGCACGCGGCCCGCAGGTCATCATGAACACGCTGGATCATGGAACGGATGGCCTGCTTGCGGTCATGGACATCGCTCCGATCTACAGCTCGGTAGAAGTGCGTCAGATTCATGCGTACTTGCTCAAACAGCACGGCAAGAGAGCGATGGTCGATGCAGAGAAGCAGCGTGACCGTCATCTCGACCGTATGACCCGGGATGCCAGGGCGTTCGCCGAGCAGCGTCTTGAAAATCGTGGCGTGCCGGAAGGTGTTGCGCAAGCGTCAAGGCTGCACTGACAGCCAGGGTGTCGCGCAGGCAGACCTGTATTGATAGACGGAAGTAGTTGCACAAGCGCTATCTATCAAAAAGTGGGGAGTGCGTTGGAACGATCCAAATGGAGTGAAGTCATTATGACATCACGACTATTTGGTCACTCTCAGGCACGGATGTCGCCCCTCATTCAGCAACAGGTAAGCCCCATGAATTTCCTGCGTCAGTCCAAGTTTTCGACCAAGCTTCTTTCGGCATTCATTGTTTGTGCACTGATCACACTGGCCGTTGGCGGCCTGGGCATGGTCGGGGTTACCCGCTTGGGCAACGCGCTTGAGCTTACCTTTTCCAACAACCTTGTTTCTGTCAGCAACACTAATGAAACGCTGACCAGCCTCACCGCTCACAACCGTGGACTGTACCGTTTGCTGGATGCGCAGGATGGCGGTGTTCCTGAAGCCGACAAGGAACGTGTTCGACAGGCGTTGAGCGAAGATCTGGCTCGCGCACAGAGGGTATTCGCGATTTACCGTGCCACGCCGCTGGAAGATGACGAGCGTGCCGCCGGTGACCAGTTTGAGCTGATGATGCCCGGCTACGTTGCCGGAGCCCAGCAGGTTGTCGATCTGATCAAGGCCGGTGATTACGACGCTGCCCGCACCCGACTGAACACACTGTCTTCGGAAGGCTTTACCAAGGTGCGCAGCTATTTGCGCATTATGATTGATTCCAACAACCGTCAGATCAAAGAGGGTGCTGCGGCTGCTGCCGATCTTCGGAATTCTTCGGTGATGATGCTTGAAATCGGCGTAGTCATCGCCTTTCTGGTGGCAATCATGTTGGGGCTGTTGATCACCCGCATGATTACCCGGCCGTTGGCGGTCGCGGTAGCAAGTGCTCAGCGCATTGCCGGTGGCGACCTGACCCAACCGATTGTTTCTGATCGTGGCGATGAGGCCGGACAACTGCTGGACGCACTGTCCGACATGCAGACCGGTCTGAAAAATACCATTCAACAAATTGCCAGTGCTTCAGACCAGTTAGCCTCTGCTGCCGAAGAATTGAGCGCCGTTACCGATGAAAGCACCCGCGGACTGACTCGCCAGAACGACGAAATCCAGCAGGCTGCGACTGCCGTGAATCAGATGACTGCTGCCGTGGAAGAAGTGGCGCGTAATGCGGTGTCGACGTCCGAGGCGTCGAAGGCTGCAACCGATGATGCAGTCGATGGACGTGGTCAGGTGGATCATACGGTCAAGGGCATCACCACCATGGTGCACGAGATCACCGAGTCCACCGGCGCTGTGTCAGAACTGGCCGGGCATGTGCGGGAAATCAGCAAGGTGCTGGACGTGATTCGCAGTATCGCCGAACAGACCAACCTGCTGGCGTTGAATGCCGCCATCGAAGCCGCGCGTGCCGGCGAACAGGGTCGTGGTTTTGCGGTGGTGGCTGATGAGGTTCGTGCCCTGGCACACCGTACCCAGGCCTCGACAGTGGAAATCGAAGGCATGATCAGCACCGTGCAGTCCGGAGCCGATGGCGCCGTCGCTGCGATGGGCAAGAGCCTGTCTCTGGCCACCAATACTCAGGAGCTGGCGCTGCGTGCCGGTGCCGCGCTGGAAAAAATCACCCTGGGTGTGGCGACCATCAACGAGCGCAACCTGGTCATTGCTTCGGCTTCCGAAGAGCAGGCCCAGGTCGCCCGCGAGGTGGACCGCAACCTGATCAACATTCAGGACCTTTCGACCCAGAGCGCCGCAGGTGCCAACCAGACCAGCGCTTCGAGCCAGGAACTGTCGCGACTGGCCACCTCGTTCAATTCGCTGGTCGCCAACTTCAAGCTTTGAGTCGTTTCAACGCGGTACTGTCTGGCGCACGTCTTTGCGTTTTCGGTGGCTAATTTCCGCACTGACATGAAAAAGGCGTTGCGCCCGACCGGGTCATTTCGCGCATCATAGGCGGACTCAGCCCGAGAGAGACTTTTCATGCCTGTCATTTTCAACACCCTGTGCCTGTCGCTCCCGAGAGTATCGTTATCATTTGTGGCCGTGCTGTGCTCTGCAATCTTTGCCAGTGCTGCGTTGGCCAGCGACGATACGCAACTGATCGAATCCATCAACGCCTATCGTGGTCAGGCACAGCGCTGTGGCGAGCAGGTATCCATGGAACTGCCGCCACTGACCAGTGATGCACGTCTGGTGCTGCCCGCCAGTGGCAATCTGGACCTGCAACAGGCGCTGACGCGTGCCTCCTATCCAATGGTCACTGTGCAGGCGATCAGTCTGTCCGGCCCAAATGACGCTGACTCGGCACTTAAAGCGGTGCTGGAGAGTTTTTGCCGGGTAGTGCTGGACCCGCAATTTGTCGACATCGGGGTTAGCCGGCAGGGGCGAGACTGGCGCATTGTCCTGGCACGCTCGCTGGTGGCTTCGCGTCTTGGCGATTGGCAGGTAGAAGGGCAAAAAATTCTGGAAATGGTCAATAACGCCCGTACCCAGGCGCGTCAGTGCGGAACGCAATCCTTCGCTTCTACCACGCCACTGGTCTGGAACGCTGTTCTGGGCAGTGCCGCACAACGTCATTCGCAGGCAATGGCCAATCAGAACTTTTTTGACCACAAGGATCGCGACGGCCGTACGCCTGGCGATCGGGCCGAACTTGCTGGCTATATAGGCCAGCAGGTCGGTGAGAACATCGCTGCAGGCCAGGACAGCGCGCGCAAGGTGGTGGATGGCTGGCTGCTGAGCCCCGGCCACTGCGCCAACCTGATGAGTCCTGATTTCCGCGAGTTGGGAGCAGCCTACGCGATGGACCCGAAAAGTGACGCAGGGATTTACTGGACGACGATGTTCGGCACGCAGCAGTAGCGCCTGCTGCTGCCTTGAACCGGTGGGTTTAGAAGCGGAATGCCTGACGGCCGATGAGCAGCCATTGGCCATTCTGCTTTTGCCAGATCTGGAAGTTCTCGATTTCGGTCGGCACAACCTTGCCGCTGTTCACTGCCTGTGCCGAGAAATGATTGCGCACCAGGGCAGTATCGACGGAAAGAATGATTTTCTGATTGAGCATCTTCAGTTCGTTAAAGGCGCTCTTGCCGGTCTCGATGTCTGCGATGAACGCTTTCTTGTCCTGAATGGTGCCGCTGGAGTGTCCGTATGTGAGGTTGTCGGCGGTCAGCGCATTGAGTTGCTTTATGTCCTTGTGCCACATGGCTTGCGTGAGTTTGTCTACCGCCTCGGCAACATCAGTCTCGTCAGAAGTTGCCGCAGCGGCGTAGCCGGTAAACAGGCACAGAAACGCCATTAGCAGTGTCAGCTTTTTCATGTTCATCCCTTTTTCTTGTCGTTATTGAATGTGAGCGAAGCCCGCGCAGATGAGTAATTCATCTGTCGTCGTACAACTTAGATCAGGGCAGGCCATTCGACAAGGGGAGATGCCGGGAAGCGCGCTTCCCGGCGATAGAGCTTAAACGCGGAACTGCTTGGTAAGACGGTTCAGGCCTGACGCCAGCGTCGACAACTCGGCAGTGGCGATGGCGGTCTGATTGGAGCCCTCGGACGTCTGACTGGACAGGTCACGAATGCTGACCAGGCTCCTGTCGACCTCACGAGCAACCTGGGCCTGTTCTTCGGCAGCGGTAGCGATCATCAGATTGCGTTCGTTGATCTGGCTGATGGAGTCGGTAATTTCGAGTAGCGCCTTGCCGGCGCCATTGGCCATCTCCAGGGTCTTGTGTGCCTGAACGCTGGTCTGCTCCATGGCAGTGACAGCGTTGCCGGTGCCGGTCTGAATAGAGCCGACCATCTGTTCGATTTCGCGGGTCGATTGCTGGGTGCGGTGTGCCAATGCGCGTACTTCGTCCGCGACCACGGCAAAACCTCGCCCTGCTTCGCCTGCACGGGCCGCCTCGATCGCAGCGTTGAGTGCCAGCAGGTTGGTTTGTTCGGCGATGGCGCGGATCACATCCAGCACCTTGCTGATGTCCGTTGCCATGACCGCCAGGCCCTGCACCTCGGTTGAGGTGATCTGCACTTTGGAGACCATCAGGTTGATCGCCGTGACAGTCTCATCGACCTGCGCACGTCCGGCCATGGCTGCGGTGCTCGATTGAGACGTCACTTCCGATGCCGATGCGGCGTTGCTGGCCACTTCCTCTACCGCCGCGCTCATCTGGTTGACGGCCGTAGCTGCCATTTCGATCTCATTGCTCTGACGCTGAATGGTGCGCGATGCATCTTCGGTGACTGCGTGCATCTCTTCGGAAGTAGCGGCCAGTTGGGTGGACGAGTCGCCGATGAGAGTCAGGGCACTGCGCAGGTTGGCTTGCATCAACGCCAGTGCGGCGATCAGTCTGGCCGCTTCATCACTGCCGTCTTGTGGAATATCTTTGCTCAGGTCATTGGCCGCAATGCGTTGCGCAATGTTCAGCGACTCACCGATCGGCTGAGTCAGGCTGCGGGTGTACATCCAGGCCAGCAGCAGGGTAGTAATCACGCCGACCGCGATAAAAATACTCACCATCAACAAGGTTTGCTGATAAGCAGATTCGGCTTGATCACCCGCTTTTTCCGCTTTGCTGTCGTTGATGCCGATGAGTTTTTTCAGTGTGTTTTCGACCTGATCCGCCGCAACTTTCATGTCGCCATTGGAAATGGCAACTGCCCCTTCCAGATTGCCCGCTGCAACAGAGGCCAGGTAGCGATCCTGGGCTGTTTGATAGTCGGCGTTGGCTTTGCGGAGCTCGTCGAATGCCTGACGCCCTTGAGGGGTAACGATCAGTTTGCTGAGAGAGTCCGAAAGACCGGCAATCAGCGAGCGGGCCTGCTGAATGTCGCTAAGTGCCTTGGTCCTGCGATCCTGCGGCTCAAGGGGGTTACGAAGTCGGGCGTTATTGCCCCTGATACCGATAAACTCCCTGTCCAGAGAGCCGAGCAGTTTTACGCTGGGTAGCACGTTGGTTTCGATGAATTTTTCTGCTGTGTTGAGAAGTGCTGCCTGACGCAAAGCCAGTAGGCCCAGTGCAACGATCATCAGGCAAAAAATACCGAAGCATAAAGCCGAACGCGGTGCAAGATTGAGTTTTCGCAGGATCATTATTATTTCTCCGAAGTGGGCAATAGGCTATCGCCTGCCTTCGGGTTTTCTTGACGAGCTATACGGGCCCGGAATCGAGGTTTGAATCAGGTTGTCCGAATAAATGGTAAGCAAATATGTCACGGCCTGGCAGCTTTACATTTTAACCAGCATTTAAAGAGGGCTACCTGTCGCAGCCCGGTGAATCAGCGCTTTTCCATGCCCAGCATAAAAGTATCAATTGCTCGTTTGACCATGCTTTGAATCTGCTCGACGCTCAAGCGTGCGGGTGTTTGTTGATAGAGGCGAATGTCGGTTTCCGCGGTCAGCAGCGAGGTGAGTTGCAGCGCTGCGATATGCGGATCAGTGGTACGTAGCTGGCCACGTTGCATGGCCGCATTCATCAGCGTCGTCACCGTTTGCAGGAATTCCCTGGGGCCTGAGTCATAGAACATTGTGCCGATGTCGGAGTGCCCGGATTCGGCCACTACCATGCGGTACACCGCCAACGCGCTGTCATCATTGATGAGTACCATCAACATTCGCTCCCCGAAGCGCGTGAACAGCGTTCGCAGGTCTAATTCTGCATCTGTGTCCTTGTCGACAGAGATCGCCAGTTCCGAAACGGCCTCGGCAAGATGAGCGGTTGCAACCCTGTTGACCACGGCGATGAACAGCTCCTCCTTGGAGGGGAAGTAGCTGTAGATCGTTGCTTTGGAGCCGCCCATCCGTTTGGTGACTTCATTCATCGACGCACGTTCGTAGCCCATTTCAAGGAAGACACTTGCTGCGGCATCGATGATGGCTTCGCGGCGTGCTTCAGTACGCACCTTCATTTATATCCTCAATCCCTTAGTGAACCGGGTAGTACAGTAAATGCAAAATTCTCTAGACTGGAACTGAACCGTTCGGTACGATTTCAGCCGGTTTCAAGGAGCTTACTGGAAAAGACAGCGCAGATAAATGCCGACGGATCGAGGCGCTCTATATTTTGCAAATCCGATGGCTGGGCCCAGCCATCCATTGCCCGAATTCATTCAACGATGGAGTGAACAGGTCCATGAACATCATCGATTTCAAGAAACCCGTCAAACGCTCTTTTCGTGGTAATACGGCAGTGGTGCCTCAGCTTGAGAAAGTGCTCACCGTCATTCTGAAGACCGACGTTCCTGTGCTTATGGGCATATGCAGCGATGGACTGCGTAGCAGCAGCAGGATTCTGGGCGGAGAGTTCCATTCCGAATATTTCAGCGGCTCGGTGCAGGCTGGCGGCAGCAGCATGCAGGTTGAATTGTCATCCGAGCTTGCCTTTCTGGACACTCGTTTCACTCTGGTCACGCAATTGGGTGAATTGATCAGCGTTGAAAGCCAGGGTGTCCTGCTCATGGACGAAGTGGGTCAGCAGGAATTGCAGAACGGGGTCTGGCCGATCAGTGACGGCCATTACCAATGCACATGCACGCCGCGCTTCAAGGTTTCCCTTGGGCCTAATGAATGGCTGGAAAAGAGCGCCTTCATTGGCAAGACCGAATACATTCAAGACAATGAAACGCTGATCAGTTTTTACCGGATGAAGTCCTGATTCGTCCCTTTGGTTGGGCGTGGGGCAGGCTTTTGCAAGCCTGCTCCGTTGTAACTGGTTAAAAAGTGACACTTGCGCTCAGGCGCGCGGTGCGCGGCTCGCCAACGTTGACCTGCAACTGGCTGCCTGTACTGGACGGGTAGTACTGCTTGTCGAACAGGTTATCGACGTTCAGTTGCAGGCGCGTCTTGTAACCGGCCATCGGCACATCCCAGCGTAGAAATGCATCGGCTACGGTGTAGCTGCTCATATAGAAGGTATTGGCATCATCACCAGCGCGCTCGCCCACATAGCGTGCGCCGCCACCTGCATGCCAGTCGCCCAGACCGGACGGGACTTGCAGATGGTGGGTGAGGTACAGGCTGGCCGTATGCTTGGGTGCCTGGCTAAGACGATTGCCCTTGTTGCTTGGATCATCCAGCACTTCGGTGTGGGTGTAAGCGTAAGTGCCGATCATGTCCCAGCGCTCGGCTATGCGCCCGGTCACGTCCAGCTCCACACCTTGTGAGCCGACCTTGCCAGCTGCTTCGCTGACGCCGGTCACGCCAGTGGGGGTGACGACGTTTTTCTTCTCGATGTCGAACACCGCGAGGTTGAGGTTAAGCGCCGGTGCCAGTGCATATTTGGCACCGACTTCGTAACTGCGGCCTTCTTCCGGGTCGAAGGTCGTGCCGTCATCGTTCACATCGTCGTTGGGCACGAACGAACGGCTGTAGTTACCGTACAGCGAGAGGTCTTCATTGACCTTGAATACCAGACCGGCCATTGGCAGAAATACATCGTCATTCTTGTCCAGATTGGTGACTCGGCTAGCACCAAGGCCTTGTTTGATGTACTGGTCATAATGCTGATAGCGACCACCCAGGACCAGAATCCAGCGGTCATTCAGGTGCCAGTTATCCTTGAGGTACAGGGAAGATGAGGTCAGTTGATTGCTCAGGTTGCTGTTCGCCGCGCTGACCACACTGGGCTCGGCCAGGCTGCCATACACCGGTGAGAAGATATTGAAGCCGTTTTGAGCCGTGTTGCGGTAGGTCTTGCCACGATACTTGTCGGAGTCTTCCTGCTCGGCACCGATCAACAGATCATGTTGCTGGCCAAGAATCTCTTGCTTGCCGATGAAGTCCCAACTGGCATAACGCGTTTCATAATCATAGTGGCCGCCATTGGCCTGACGACGCAGCACACCACTGCTGGACAATGTGCTTGGCTGGGCAATCGAGAGGCTGTAGCGGTCGTTGTTCCAGCCGTAGGTCAGACGGGTTTTCCAGTCATCGCTGAGCTGATACTCGAAGCGCGCGGTTGCGGTTTCGCTGATGCCCACGGTATTGGCCCACTTTTCGTCGAGCCGCTTGTCATAGCTGATATCGGCCGGATGACCACCTGTGAACACCGTGCCGCGGTCGAACGGGCTGATGTAGTCGTTGTATTCGTAGGCGAGCGTCAGGCTGGCGCGTTCTCCGGTCCAGGACAACGAGGGCGCGATCAGGGTGTGCTGATCGACGCCATAGTTACGCCAATAGTCCTCGCTCTGACGCTCTGCCACCAGTCGGTAGGCCAGCCCGGAATCGCCCAGCGGTCCGGTGGTGTCGATGCCGAAACTGCCACCGCCTTCGCTGTAGGCCGAGCCACTGAGCGTGGTGCTTTGCACATATTGCGGTTGTTTGCTGATCACGTTGATCACGCCACCCGGCTCCATCGCGCCGTACAGCAGCGATGCCGGACCTTTGAGTACTTCAACGCGCTCGGTGGTGGCACCGAAGTTTTTCGATACCACCGAGCGTACGCCATCGCGCAGGATCGAGCCGTCGTCGTTGGTACCGAAGCCACGCTTGATCACCGAGTCCTTGGTGTTGCCCAGTGTGTTGCCCTGGCTGACGCCGCTGACAAACTTCATGGCATCGTCCAGCGAGCGCACGTTGTAGTCGGCGATGGTCTGCGGCGTTACCACATTGACCGACTGTGCCTCCTCCTTGATCGGTACATCACTTTTGCTCGCGGTACTGGTGCTTTCGGCGCTGTAGCCTTCCCGGCCTTCGGTAGCGGCGGCGGATACCTGGGTGGCAGGCAAGGTTGCGGTTTCAGCAGCATGCACTGCGCCGCTGGCGCACATCGCCAGTGAAAGTGCGGACAGCAAAAAAGGGCCGGGACGGCGAGGGCATTGGGAGGAGGTGCTCAAGGGAAATGCTCAGCAAGGACGTTAATAGCAATAATTGTAATTTGATACTGATTCTCATGTAAATAAATGATTGAGCCCGGTGCTCTGCAAACAGGGGCCTTTTCAGGTTATCAATGACTATCGACGTTGGCGTCAATCCGCTTGCCCATGCTGATGATGGGCTCGGGCGTGTACCCCAATGTTTGATAAAAAGCCTGCACACTTTCGTTGAACGTATGAATCTGCAGATTGATCTTGACGCAGCCAAGGTCCGTAAGAGCCTGTTCTGCGTGCCTGACCAGTGCTGTTCCCAGTGCTTTGCCACGCTGGTGCGGGGCAACTGCAACCGAATACAGCCAGCCGCGATGGCCGTCGTAACCGGCAAGAATGGTCCCGGTCACGCGGCCGTCCATGACGGCGACGAAAAACAGCCGGTCCCCGACAGCCAGTTTCTTGTCGATCGACAACTCCGGACGGTTATGCGGCATGGGGTCATTGAAGACGGTCTTCCACAGCTCGATGACGGCAAGGCGGTGATGCGGGTCTGAATACTCGACAATGCAGTTCATTGCGCGGTCTCTGAGTGATGAGCCCAGAGACTACTGCGTCGTGTCCGGCCATGTCTAACCGGCGTTCTTTGACGGCTGGTCCTGTGTTGTGACCCTGGGCAGTGATGCCGGTGTATCAAGCAACGTACGGATGGCCCGACTATAAGCGGGCTGTCCGATCTGCATGCTGTTGTTGTGTGTACCGCCAGGCACCAGTATCAGCTTCTTGGGTTCCTGCGCTGCTTCGAACAGCTGCTCGCTGAAGCGTGCCGGTACGTAGCGATCCTCGGTGCCGTGCACGATCAGCACTGGCATGTGGATGTCTGCAATCTTGTCCAGAGAGTCGAACTTCTGCGACAGCAACCAGCGCACAGGCAGCGAGGTATTGGCCAGCGCAGTGGCCACATCGGCCAGGTTGGTGAAGGTGGATTCTATTATCAGCCCGCGGGCCTGAATCGGCGCGTTGTCCTTTTCTGCGTCATTGCCCAGTTCGGCTGCCAGATCCACCGCAACTGCACCGCCCAGCGAGTGCCCATATATAAGTCTGCGTTGCGGATCGGGCTGCAGTTGTTTCAGGCGTGCCCAGGCGATGCGTGCATCTTCGTACACCGACTTCTCGGATGGCAGCTGGCCCATGCTCTGACCGAAACCCCGATAATCGATTGCCAGTATCGAGTAGCCCTGCGCCTTGAGTTGCTGGATACGGAACAACTGGCCGGTGAGGTTCCATCTTGAGCCATGCAGGTACAGCACGGCCGGGGCGTTCTTGTCCGATGCGGGCCACCACCAGGCGTGGATATTCTGCGATGGTCCAAATGACGGTGTGCTGAGTTCGATCTCCTGCACATCGGCGGGCAGGCCGCTGTACCAGCTTGCGGTGCCGGGCTCGATGCGAAACACCAGCTCGCGTTCCTTGTGCTCAAGCACTGCACAGCCGACCGGGAGGCCAATAATGATGGCTAACATGCAGACCCATTTGATCGGACGAGCCTTGAAGCGAGCAAGGGGCGAAATCGGCATAAGACGCATGATCCAGTCAACAAAGTGAAATAAATGCCGGTTCTGCGTCAGGGTTGCAAGATGAACCACCAAACATGGGTTACAGAATATTGCACAGCGGGGTTCCGGGTATGTTTTCAAGCTGAGCAATCATGATGTACACGCAAACCCCTACGCTTCAATACGTTGCGCCAAGAGGTCCGAATGCAGCGTCAACAAAGGCGCTCAATAGCACAATTCGTTATTGAGGTGCCCTTTTCGATAGCCGGGGATTATGCTGTGAAGGGACAGGCGCTGTATTTTTGTCACCAGCTGTTGCCCAAATCGCCGATCTGCTTAACGTTTACTCGCGCTTTCTTCAATTTCTTCAAGAGGTTACCGCTCATGTTCCATCACCGCCCCCTGGAAGAAAAAGACATCCCCACAATTTGCGAACTGCCGCAGAATGCCGACGAACTGTTCTACATGTTCCCCAGAGCGACTTACCCGCTGACTGCCTCGCAACTCAGCGAAGCACTGGAGACCCGACACGACTCGACCGTCATCGAGATGGATGGCGAAGTTGTCGGTTTTGCCAATTTCTCTCAATGCAAATTTCGCGGCCGTTGCTCGCTGGGTAATGTGATCATCGCTCCGAAGGCCCGCTCCAAAGGGGTAGGGCGTTACATGATTACCAGTATGATGGGGATCGCATTTGACAAGCACGAAGCGACTGAGCTGATTGCATCCTGCTACAACCATAACGTCCCCGGGTTGCTGTTTTACCCGCGGATGGGCTTTCGCCCTTATGCCATCGAAGAGAAACGCGATAAACAAGGTGCCCGGGTGGCGCTGATCCATCTGCGTCTGTCTGGCTCGGAACAGTAAGTTTTTCATGCGGGGGCACGCACGGCCATTATTGCATCGGCCCGGGCGTGCCTTTTATCTTCAACCCGTTTTTTAAGCGACTCGATAACAGTGTCTGGTTATTTTTTCAGATAACGCCGTCCCGGCAGTCGACCGTTCGTCAGTATTTATGCTGCTTTCTAGTGTGACTTCTGTACGCCGTGATTCACGTCAGGCCGTAGTACGCTGGAAATCATTACGGTGAATCGTTTTTTCTGTTGATTCTTCAATAAGGGACAGCATTAAAAGGAGCAAGGATATTCGGTTGTGGAAGTTGCTAGAGGGGCTGCGAGAGGTGTATAACTCGTTTAAGCATAACGCGAGTGACGACAGATAATTGGCGGGCTGGTCTGGGCCGTTTTTTAAAAGAGTCATCAACAATAAAAATTGTCAAAATTTGTCATGGTCGGGACATGCTTACACCCATAAGGAGATAAAGAGATGATTACGAGTGGACTGTCTGAGTTAGAACTCAGGAGTATCGTTGAACGTGCATTCCTGCCGTTGCGTTGCACCTGCACCATTGCCAACGATCAGATGACGGTGCAAATAAGCGATCCGGTGTCCGGGCGTACCCATCGTCAGACGAGCCTCCCGCTCAGCCGTATCAAGACTGTCCGGGATATCTCTGCACTGGTAGCCGGGTTGCGTGAAGAGTCGGCAAAAGCCAAGGCGTCACAAGCGCATTACAGCGCTGCCTGATACTGCTTCATCCCTCTGATGCCCAGGCATCACGCAGCAGGGCCTCGATCAGTGTTGATCGGGGCCTTGTCGTTTGTGCGGTTGCCGGTTCTACTTTTTCGGGCAAAACTCGCTGCCCGGTCGCACGTCAATTTAACAGCGTCGGAGTCATGCTGTTTCGGAGATGGGCGATAAAAAAATAATAGAAATTCATGAAACTTTTTAACCGTCTTGAACCATGCGCACGTCAAGGTTTTAAAAAGGTACAAGCGCCGTGAAATCATCAGGTTATAGCGCGCTATTGAACGGGTTGCTCAACGCCCTGCCTATTTGACACTTTTGCGTTTCTTTGCAACTATTTGATTGCCTCCTGAATGCGTAACGCATTGTCACGCTTTTCCACTTGATAAAAACGCCGCCTTAAAAAACGGGCGGTAGCATTGAGCGGTTTTTACTGCCCACTCCGTTACTTCAAGGTCCCGCCTGTTTTACGTGTTGTAACTTTCTGTAAAAAAACACTGTTTCATGACGACTCATCACTTCGGTGAATGAGCCTTTGTCGGTGTTCGGTTGTATGTGTTTCGCCTCGAATCGTGCAGGGACGCTGGTTCGCCTGATCAGCCAGGCACTCGATCATCCAGAACTTCTGTGCTGCACCAACGTATGAAATGACGATGGAGCATCATCATGTTTGATAACGGTATGGAAACAACCTGCGGCTGCGTCGTCGGAGGGGCCGGGCTCGCCGGCATGGGTTTTTTGTTCAATGCCCTGAAGACCGGCGCAATGCCAAGAATTGCCGCGAAAGGATTGGTCGTCATTGATGCAAGCGACCGGCCCGGAGCAGGCGTGCTGGGGGAGTATCGGATTACCGCCAATTCTGTGGGCGATGTATTCATCGATTGCCTGCGCGATCCGGCATTACGTGAGGTATTCGAGCCGTTGGAAAACTCGGCAGCGTATTGGCGTATCAAAGCGCAGGCGCAAAGCGCGCCGCAGCTGTCTGATGCAGGTCTGCTCATGGCCGAGGCCGCCAGGCTGGTACTGGACCACATCGTGCAACGCTACGGAGTAAAAGTCTGGTCCGGTACGACCATTAATGAAGTGGTCAGTGACGGCAACACATTTTGCCTGCACGTTGACGGTCCGCACGGCAAAAGACGTGTGCGCTGCCGGGCGCTGGTACTCAATCTGGGTGGGCGTCAGGATCCACAGCACCTGATTGATGCTCTTGCCGGGCAGGGGCTGGCGCTGCCAGGCAATGTGAGTATTCAGAGCGCGGACAGGTTGCTGCGTATGAATGCGGTGCAATTACGCGAAGTGTTCGGTCCCGCGCTGGCCGGTAAAGGGCGAATCACGATTGTGGGTGGCTCACACAGTGCCTTTTCAATGCTGGAAAATCTGGCAGATGCACTGGAGTTCGCGGGCTTGCAGGAACTGACGCTTATTCATCGAAGCCGCATCAGGCTGTTTTACGAAAGTGTCGAACAAGCACAGGCAGCTGGTTACCTTTTCGACGCCCAACACGATGTGTGTCCGGTATCAGGCCGAGTCAACCGCTCCGGCGGCTTGCGTTATAGAGCGCTGGACATTGGGCGCGAGGCGCTGTGTAGCGGCCGTGTCGGCAAGACGGGCGTGCGGGTGCAGATGTTTCAAACGCTGGGCGGGCGACCTGATGACCACGAGCCGGCCCGACTCGCGCTTGCCGACTCGGCGGTGATCGTGCAGTGCTCTGGCTATCAACCTGTGCTGCCGACGCTAAAAGATGCCGAAGGCAACTTCATCAGCCTGCGCGAGACAAAGGGCGGTCTTGAGTCCGACGCTTGCGGCTGTCCGTTGGACCAGCAGGGTCGTCGAATGAAGGGCCTGTATCTTTTTGGTCTGGGGGCCGGGCTTGGCGTCGATCCGCATCTGGGCAGTGAACCCGCCTTCGATGGACGTATCTACGGCGTCTGGCAGTTTCACCATGATGCAAGCCGAGCAGTGGTTGAGGCCGTCACCAGCAGGCTGTCCTGTCCAGCTGCTGTTCCCGAGATGATCGGTA
The DNA here is from genome assembly GCF_032587815.1 of Pseudomonas syringae group sp. 26L6. Lineage (NCBI taxonomy): Bacteria > Pseudomonadati > Pseudomonadota > Gammaproteobacteria > Pseudomonadales > Pseudomonadaceae > Pseudomonas > Pseudomonas syringae group sp. 26L6. The sequence continues at coordinate 141,081 of NZ_JAWHPJ010000054.1, read as the reverse complement.
TGGACTTATTCATGCAGGCAGCGCTTCACATTCAGGCGGGTTAGGCAGCAATTACAGGTAAACAGCACCATAAAAAACGGCGCCCCAGGGACGCCGTACGGCTGTCTGCCAGTAAATGGCAAATCAACATTGAATAAGGGGTACTGCAGGAATTATTGTGGGTCCTGGTTCGGAGCCAGTTCTGCCTGGATACGTTTGTAGATTTCTTCACGATGCACTGAAACATTTTTTGGTGCATTGATGCCCAGGCGGACCTGAAGCCCTTGAACGCCAAGAATCGTGACAGTGATCTCGTCACCGATGTTTATGCTTTCGCCTACTTTGCGAGTGAGTATCAACATAATCTTTTCCTTGATGGCCTCTTGAAAACGCCTCTCTCAAGAGGCTGGCGTTTGCCTTTGCGTGGTGATTGTTGCCGAGTGCATCCAAATGCATCCGTCTTATGACGTCACATGGGTGAATTAAATTCCCTCGGTTCATTTTCTTGTCATCGAGATTTGCATCTGCGATACGACGAGCGCGCCAATTCTGCCCGTTTCGACGTGAAAATGCCCGTATTTACTGGCGTCATGTAAAAAGTATCGTGAACCGCTGCACGCTGTGAGGTCGTCATCGTCTCACTCGACGAGGCGGGATAAGCCCATCTCGGCATGAGTGTAAGCGTAGGCATGACTTTGCGAGATTGCTCGGACTTTCTGAAAATTCAGTTGAAAGTGTCGAACGAGGATGTAGGAAAGGGCTGCCGGGTCGCCATCGCTACTACGCTCAGGCGTGTTGACGCTATCAGGGACACTGGGTGGCCGATCCGGAGTGCGCGCTGTGGCGCAGAGATGCGATGTACAGCAAGGCGTTGGCCTTCGCGGGTTTCATTGCCCGCAAAGGCCCTGCCGGAATGGGCTTAAAGCGCCATCGACAGCAACATGATGAAGATCAGGCCGACCACCGACAGGATGGTTTCCATCACCGTCCAGGTCTTGAAGGTTTCGGCAACCGTCATGTTGAAGTACTGCTTCACCAGCCAGAAACCGGCATCGTTGACGTGCGAGAGGATCAACGAGCCGGCACCGGTTGCCAGCACCAGCAGCTCGCGGTTGACGCCAGGAATCAGGCCGACCACGGGTGCCACGATCCCTGCGCCGGTGATGGTTGCCACGGTAGCCGAACCGGTTGCAATACGGATGACGGCAGCCACCAGCCAGGCCAGCATGATCGGGTTGATCTGAGCCTGCACAGCCATGTGTCCGATGACGTCACCCACGCCGCTGGCGACCAGCATTTGCTTGAAGCCACCGCCTGCACCCACGATCAGAACAATTGCGGCAACCGGTGCCAGGCTCTGGTCCAGTAGTTTCATGATTTTTGTACGGTCAAAGCCACGCGCCGCACCAAAGGTGTAGAACGCCAGCAAAAGCGCTGCGAGGAGGGCGCTGATCGGGTGACCGATCAGGTCCATCCAGATGCGGAACATGTTGTTTTCCGGCAACACCACGTCGGCAAAGGTCTTGAGCAGCATCAGGAAGACCGGCAGCAGAATGGTCACCAGCGTGATACCGAAGCCTGGCAGGTTCTCAGTGCTCGACTCTTTGGCAATCTGGTCCATCAGTTCCTTTGAAGGAGTGCCAGGGATGCTTTTTGAAATCCAGCTACCGAAGATCGGGCCAGCGATGATGGCCGTCGGCAGTGCAACGATCAGTCCGTAGAAAATGGTCTTGCCAATGTCGGCACCGAAAATGCCGATGGCCAGCAACGGACCCGGATGTGGCGGAACCAGGCCGTGCACGGCTGACAGGCCTGCCAGCAATGGAATGCCGATCTTGACGATGGATACGCCGGTACGACGGGCAACAATGAACACCAACGGGATCAGCAACACAAAGCCGATCTCGAAGAACAGCGGGATGCCCACCAGAAAGGCCGAGAACATCATTGCCCAGTGCACTTTCTGCTTGCCGAAGGTGCGTATCAACGTTTGCGCAATCTGGTCCGCGCCGCCCGAGTCCGCCATCAGCTTGCCGAGCATGGTGCCCAGGCCGAGGATGATACCGACAAACCCCAGTACGCCGCCGAAGCCGTCCTGAAACGATTTCATGACTTTTTCAACCGGCATTCCCGAGGTCAGGCCAAGAAAGCCTGCCGCCAGGGTCAGCGCGACGAAAGGGTGTACCTTGAAGGTGGTGATCAACAATACAAGGCCGACGATGGTCACCAGCGCATCGACGAGCAGGAACGTCTCATGGGTCATACCGAACATGGGTGTTTCTCCGGTTTATTGTTTTAAGGAGCTGTTAACAGCGCCGACGTTAATATCGTGTGTACGCAAGACAGCGCTGTCTTCTGCGCTCACGCCTTTATCAGGCGTGGGAGTCTTTCCACCATGCTGCGGCTTGTTCACCGATGACATCGATAGGCTGCGATGCGTCGACGATCAACGTCAGCGGCTCGCCGTAAGGCGGCTCGAGGGTTGCGAACTGGCTGTCCACCAGACTGGCGGGCATGAAATGCCCCGGCCGGTGCGAGCAACGTTCGGCGGCAAGTTCCTTGGTAAGTTCCAGGAAAACAAAACCCAGGCCGGGTACGGCATCGCGCAGACGCTGGCGATAGATAAGCTTGAGTGAGGAGCAGGTCAGCACAGGGTGCTCACCGTTTGCCAGGGCAGCAGCCATCTCTTCGCCCAGGCGGGTCAGCCAGCCGGCCCGGTCGTCATCATTGAGAGGGGTTCCTGCGCTCATTTTTTCGATATTGGCGGGAGGGTGGAACGCATCGCCTTCGATCAGGCGACCGCCGCTGTTGCGGGCGATCTCGGCACCGACGGCGCTTTTGCCGCAGCCAGAGACACCCATTACCACAAGGGCGGAAATAGCAGTATTCGCAGTTGTCACAGTAGGCACCTCATCTGGAGACAGCGCTGTCTTTGTCCGGTGGACATCAGGCTCAGCCCGGGCTGTTCCAGTTTTTGTCGTTGTTTTGGGCTCGTCAATAAGCATTGGAGGCTGTTCTCCGCGGCGACCCTGACCGGGCTACCCATGTGAAACCAGCGATAAAGCATTGTCACCTTCCATGAGACAGCGCTACCTTATGGGGCATTCGACACATTTGGCAACCCCTATGTTAGTTGGCAACGCATGATCCGCATTGGTTCCCGCTCTACTGGTCGCCCTACGCTCAATGAGGTGGCGAGGCTTGCTGCCGTGTCGCCGATCACGGCCTCCCGGGCGCTGCGCGGCGTTACCACCGTTGCGCCGGAGCTGGCGGAAAAGGTTCGCGCTGCGGCACAGACCCTGGGCTATGTCGCAAATTCTGCAGCCAGGGCGCTGGCCTCTTCCTGCAGCCAGACCGTCGTTGTGCTGGTGCCTTCACTTTCCAACCAGTTGTTTATCGAGACGCTGGAGGCCATTCAGGACGTGTTGCGCATCCGTGGTCTGGACGTGGTGATCGGCAACTATCACTACTCGCCCGATGAGGAAGAGAAACTGCTGCGCAACCATCTGGTCAATCGTCCGCGCGGTATTCTGCTGACCGGTTTCGATCACACCGCAGCGTCGCACCAGATGCTTGAAACCAGCGGCGTGCCTTGCGTGCACATGATGGAGCTCGATACGCGACTGGGTACCTATTGCGTCGGCTTCTCGCAACAACAGGCAGGAGCCGAAGCCGCACGCCATCTGTTGGGCCGTGGTCGTCGCCGACTGGCTTACATGGCCGCTCAGCTCGACCCTCGCGTATTGCAGCGCGGGGCCGGGTTTCGCCAAGTGCTGGAGAACGCCGGGCTGTTCGACCCCGAGCTGCAGGTCTCGACGCCTCAGTCGTCCTCGATTGGCCTGGGTGGTGAGTTGTTTGCCCGCCTGCTGGAGCAACATCCGGATGTCGACGGAGTTTTCTTCTGCAATGACGACCTGGCACAGGGTGCCGCTCTTGAGGCTTTGCGTCTGGGCGTCGCCATTCCCGAACGCGTATCGCTGGTGGGCTTCAACGACCTGCCCGGTTCTGCCCACATGGTGCCGCGCCTGACCTCGATACGTACGCCCAGGGAGGAAGTCGGGCAGCGCGCGGCACAGGTGCTGCTGGGCTTGCTCGACGGGGTCACGCAGCATTCGCAGGTGGATCTGGGGTTTGAGCTGGTGGTACGGGAAAGCTCCTGAGTATTGATTAAGGCCATCCCTGCATGCTTCCCCCCTGGCCATCACGCTGACCAGTGGTCGTTGCGCTCCGGGCTTTCCCGACGCTGGGCTGGAGTGCCCGACGGCCCTGTCCTGCAACGCTGCTGATACCCTCATTCGGACGGTTTCGGTGCGTCTGGACTGTTATTTCTGACAGTACCCATCCCCTCGTGTTGAGTATTCAATGACCCTACGTTTTTGGATCGGAGCGGCATAAGTGTCTTGGCCGCATCGTTGGATGACGGGGATATATCTTCTTATCTATTCCCCGTCCTGGCGGTCTTACAAGACCTATTGAAGGGTGAGAGAAATGCAAAAAAAAGCATCTCAAAACGTTAGAGCTCTGACTCACATCGCAGACCCGGTCGGTTCAGGAGTCCCTCTGGACATCGCATGGTTGACCGGCATCATCCCGCTGGGCTTTGTACCCGCTGAGATCGTTATCAGTCCCGATGAAACTACGCTGTATGTCGCTCATGAGAGTGGCCGCGAAGTCAGCGTGGTCGACATCGCCAGTGCAAGCGTGGTTGGCAGTATCAAGCGGGCAGGCGCGGGTGCGATTACCCTGAGCCCCGATGGGAAACGGCTTTACACCATTGGCCAGAAGAGGTGCTACGTGGTGGACACGCGCTTGCGCGAGGTCATCAGGATACTTCCGGCTGCCAACGTCAACCGCATCCTGTGCAGCCCGGATGGCCGTTTTATCTGCCTGTCCTTTCAGAATGCGCTTGGCGGGCTTATCCGCCTGATCGAGACCGAGAACTATACGGTCGAAAACGAGTTTGATCTGGGTACCCTGACCAATGCGTCGCTGGCCCTCGGGATCAGCCCCCTGAATGACCGGTTTTACGCAACGATGCTGGTCGACCGGACGGCACCCACCGATGTTCTTGCAATCAGCAGGGTGGATTACCTGCAGCATGATATTCCCGGGTTTTCAGATCCGCGGTCGATGGCCTTCAGTTCCGATGGCGCCTGGCTGTATGTGGGCGGAATCGACGAGGTGTACATTATCGATGCCGCCACCAACAAAATGTTTTATCGGGAGAAGATAGGTACCCAGGGCTATCCGGTAAAAGTCATAGGCGTCACGCCGGATGAGCGCTATGTGTATGCGATCTACACCTGCAATTACGACGTCTACCGGATCGACACTGTGAAGGGAATCGCCACCTGTATCGCCTATTTTCCTTCGGTGGGCGGCGCAGTACTCAACAGGACCGGTACGTATATCTACTCCTCCCACCCGGACATGAGCTGGATTTCGATCTACAGGCTGTAGGTGCGCCTGCCAAACCTGCCACGGCGGATGACGCAGGCGCAGTGGCCGGTTGTATATAGTCATCGGCGGCTTGCGCTGTCAGTCGGCATTCAGCGCCGCGATGCCGGCCTTGGCCACTTGTGCATCCTGCTCGGCCTTAACGCCGGAAACACCCACCGCGCCAATCACCTGACCGTCGACGATGACCGGAACGCCGCCTTCCAGCGAGGTCAGCAGCGGGGCGCTGAGAAATGCCGTACGCCCGCCGTTGACCATTTCTTCGTAACCTTTGGACTCACGTTTGCCGAGTGCCGAGGTGCGGGCTTTTTCGATCGAGATATAGCTGCTGATCGGCGACGCGTCGTCCAGTCGCTCGAATGCGAGCAGATGGCCGCCGTCATCAACGACCGCGATGGCCACAGCCCAGCCATTGGCCTGGGCCTCGTCGCGTGCGGCACCGAGCATCAGGCTCACTTCGGTTTGGGTAAGGACGGCTTTGATTTTCATGGGTTGCTCCGGAGCAGTGGTTATTGGATAGGAGTTCAGCGAGATTCTGGAGTGCCAAGCGCTTCATCAATCAGCTCGATCCAGTGCCGTACCGAAGTTCGGTTGGCGCTGGCCAGGTGAGTCTGACAACCGATATTGGCGGTGGCGATGACCTGAGGTTTGCCGCTTTCCAGCGCGTTCATGCGGTTGTCGCGCAATTGACGGGCCAAGGCCGGCTGAGTGATTGAATAGGTGCCGGCAGAGCCGCAGCATAAATGGCCGTCCGGCACCTGGGTCAGGTTGAAGCCTAGACGAGTCAGTACGCGTTCCACTTCACCACCGAGTTTCTGTGCGTGCTGCAAGGTGCATGGGCAGTGGAACGCCAGTCGCGTATCGACCTTTATGCCCAGGGTTTCCAGCGGCTCGTCACGCAGTACTTCGACCAGATCCTTTGTGCACGCACTGATGCGCTCGGCCTTGTCTGCATAGGCTGGGTCGTGGCGCAGCAAATGGCCGTAGTCCTTGACGAATGCACCGCAACCGCTGGCCGTCTGGATGAGGGTTTCGGCACCGCCTTCGAGCGCGGGCCACCAGACGTCGATGTTGCGCCGCGCCCGGTTCAGACCGGCCTCCTGTGCATTCAGATGGTAATCCACGGCGCCGCAGCATCCGGCCTTGCTGACCGCAGTAATACCGATGCCCAGACGATCAAGCACGCGTGCCGTGGCAGCGTTGGTATTAGGTGACAGACCTGGCTGCACGCAACCATCAAGCAGCAGCGCCTGACGCGCATGACGAGTGGTCGGCCGAAGCCCGGCAGCATGGACTGTTGCAGGCAGTTTGGTTGCCAGTGTCTGCGGCAACAAGGGCGTGAACTTCATGCCCATTCCGGTCAGCAAACGGAACAATCCGGCATTGGGAATTACCTGGCGCAGGCCTTCACGCAGCAACCGCTGGCCAAGCGGGCGGGGCACCAGGGCCTCAACCGCTGCACGGCCGATGTCCAGCAGGTTGTGATAATCCACGCCGGACGGGCAGGTGGTTTCGCAGTTGCGGCAGCTCAGGCAGCGGTCCAGGTGCAAGCGGGTTTTTTCGGTGACTTGCTGGCCTTCGAGCACCTGTTTGATCAGGTAGATCCTGCCGCGCGGGCCGTCCAGCTCATCACCCAACAGTTGATAGGTCGGGCAGGTGGCATTGCAGAAACCGCAATGCACGCAACTGCGCAGGATGTGTTCGGCCTCTTCGGCGCGGGGCAGGGTTCTGGCGTGTTCACTCAATGTGGTCTGCATGCTTAAAACTCCGCGTACAGTCGGCCGGGGTTGAAAATGCCCTGCGGGTCGAGCCGGGCCTTGAGGGCCTGGTGGTAACGCAGTACAGGTGCGGCCAGCGGCTGGAACGGGTTGTCGACAACGCCCTGGCTGTAGCAGGTTGCATGCCCGCCAGCCGCCGTGGTGATCGCTCGAATGGTTTCGCCGTCTGCGTCGGATTTCAGCCAGCGTTGTGCGCCGCCCCAGTCGAGCAGTTGCTCGCCTGGCAGTTCCAGTACGGCGCTTTGGGCAGGTACGCAGAGCCGCCATAAAGGTCGCGGGTCCAGAAAAAAGGGCAGACGCTGCTCATTCAACTGCTGCCAGTAAGCGCCATCGAACACTTCGCCACCGAGCCGCTCATGGGCTGCTGCCACCGAGCCTTCGCCGCCCTCAAGACGCAGGCGCAGCACTTGACCGTCGTGGCTGGCTGCGCTGATGGGCATAGGTTGCTGACCCCATTCGGCAAGGCGGGCCAGGGCTTGCGAGCTGTCCATCTGCAGCGCGATGCTGCTGCACAGACGCGGTTTGGGCAGCACCTTGAGCGACACCTCGGTCAGCACCCCAAGGCAGCCGAAACTGCCTGCCATCAGGCGTGAAACGTCATAGCCTGCAACGTTTTTCATGACTTCGCCGCCAAAGCGCAGATGCTTGCCGAGGCCGGTAATGACCCGGGTGCCCAGCACGAAATCACGCACCGACCCGCTCCAGGGGCGGCGCGGGCCCGACAGTCCTGCGGCGACCATGCCGCCGAGCGTTGCGCAGCCAAAATCGGGCGGCTCACAGGGCAGCATCTGGCCTGCGGCGTCCAGCACCTGCATCAGCTCGCTCAGCGGCGTACCGGCGCGGACGGTGATCACCAGTTCTGTCGGGTCGTAACTGACGATGCCACGGTGTTCGCGGGTATCGAGCACCTCACCTGTTGTCTCACGTCCAAGCAAGGCCTTGCTGTTGCCACCCTGAATACGTAACGGCGTGCTGTCCCGTAGCGCTTGATCGACCCGTTCGAGTAGAGCCTGGCTGACGTCTTTGTCCATCTCGCTCATCAGAAGCGCTCCAGTTCGGGAAACGGCAATTGCCCGGCATGAATATGCATGGCACCGAATTCCGCGCAGCGATGCAGGGTCGGGATGTTCTTGCCGGGATTGAGCAGGCCGCTGGCGTCGAATGCGGCCTTGATGGCATGGAAAAAAGTCAGTTCGTCACTGTTGAACTGCGCGCACATCTGGTTGATCTTCTCGCGACCGACACCGTGCTCGCCGGTGATGCTGCCGCCGACCTCGACGCACAGCTCAAGGATCTTGCCGCCCAGCGCCTCGGCGCGCTCCAGCTCACCCGTCTGATTGGCATCGAACAGGATCAACGGGTGCATGTTGCCATCGCCAGCATGGAACACATTTGCCACGCGCAGGCCGTACTGAGCTGACAACTCCTTGATGCTGCGCAATACCCCTGGCAACTCGCGTCGCGGGATAGTGCCGTCCATGCAGTAGTAATCCGGTGACAGACGGCCCACGGCGGGGAAGGCGTTCTTGCGCCCAGCCCAGAAGCGCACCCGTTCGGCCTCGTCTTTCGCCTGACGCACTTCGGTCGCGCCAGACAGTGTCAATACCTCGCGAACCCGTTCGCAATCGGCATGTACATCGGCTTCGACCCCGTCCAGCTCGCAAAGCAGGATGGCTTCTGCATCAACCGGATAGCCTGCGTGAATGAAATCCTCGGCGGCACGAATCGCCAGATTGTCCATCATCTCCAGCCCGCCGGGGATGATGCCTGCGGCAATGATATCGGCCACTGCACCGCCGGCTTTTTCCACGGAATCGAACGCCGCCAGCAGCACTTTGGCCACTTGCGGCCTGGGCAACAGCTTGACCGTGACTTCGGTAATGACACCGAGCATGCCTTCGGAGCCGGTAAACAGTGCCAGCAAGTCGAAGCCCGGTGAGTCCAGTGTGTCGCTGCCCAGGGTCATTGGCTCGCCTTCGACGGTCAGTATCTCGACCTTGAGCAGGTTGTGCACGGTCAGTCCGTATTTGAGGCAATGCACGCCGCCTGCATTTTCTGCCACGTTGCCACCGATGGAACAGGCGATTTGCGAGGAAGGGTCGGGTGCGTAATACAGACCGTGGGGTGCTGCTGCCTGGGAAATGGCCAGGTTGCGTACGCCGGGCTGGACCCGCGCCAGACGAGCAGCCGGATCAATAGCGAGGATCTGATTGAAGCGCGCCATCACCAGCAACACGCCTTTCTCCAGTGGCAGTGCGCCACCCGACAACCCGGTGCCCGCGCCGCGAGCGACCACCGGCACGCGATGCGCATGGCACAGTTTGAGCAGCGTCTGCACTTCTTCGACATGGCGTGGCAGCACCACCAGCATCGGCGTGGTGCGATAGGCCGATAACCCGTCGCACTCGTAGGGCCGAAGCTCTTCGGCGCGGTGCAGAATGTCCAGGTCGGGCAGTTGGCGTCGTAGCTCGTACAGCAATTGTTGCTTGTCGACTGCGGGCAGCACGCCGTCGATGCGTTCGTCATAAAGAATATTCATGCAGGCACCCAGCGTTGTTTTTATCGGGTTAATGCATCCTAGCTCATTCAGCACAAGGCTTGAGTTGACAGCGTCAGGCGGATCGCGCAATTTACGCATTACGTAATGTGGTTACGAAAATAATAAACACAGCACCCGTGCGTCAGGCAGGCGACTTCCGTGGACCTATTCACTTACTACCGCTCGACCTCAAGTTACCGTGTGCGTATTGCGTTGGCCCTAAAAGGGCTGGATTACGCTGCGATCCCGGTCAACCTGCTGCTTGATGGCGGCGAGCAGCGCACACCCGGCTACAAGGCGGTCAACCCGCAGGGCAGGGTGCCTGCATTGAGGCTGGACGATGGCGTTGTCATCACCCAGTCACTGGCGATCATTGAATACCTGGAAGAGTGCTACCCGCAGCCTGCGTTACTTGCGCAGGATGCTGTTCTGCGTGCGCGCCAGCGGGCCGTTGCGGCGCTGGTCGGCTGTGACATTCACCCCTTGCACAACGTTTCGGTGCTCAACCGGTTACGCGGTCTGGGTCACGACGAACCCGCTATTCTGAGCTGGATCGAGCACTGGATCGGCGAAGGTTTGCAGGCCGTCGAGCAGTTGATCGAAAAGGATGGTTTCTGTTTTGGTACGAGCCCCGGCCTTGCGGACATTTACCTGTTACCACAGCTGTATGCAGCCCATCGCTACAACGTCCAACTGAGTGCATACCCGTGTATCCAGCGGGTCGAGCGTCTGGCCATGCAACATCCGGCCTTTCAACAGGCACACCCTGATGCACAATCGGACAAGCCGGAGTAGGCTGCCCTCATGAAGATTCTTGGTCTGCAACTGATATTCGGTGATTTTCTCGCGCGCAGCGTGCGAGGGATCCCGTGTGCGCCGCCCGCAGGACAGTGATTGCGCTGGTTTAACCACTCTCACTTTTCCTGCAAGGAGCCAGTCATGGCTGATCTCTACGAAAACCCCATGGGCCTGATGGGCTTTGAATTCATCGAATTCGCGTCACCGACCCCCAACAGCCTGGAGCCTGTGTTTCAGATGATGGGTTTCACCAAAGTCGCAACCCATCGCTCCAAGGACGTGACCCTGTATCGTCAGGGCGCGATCAACCTGATCCTCAACAACGAGCCGCACAGTCTGGCCTCATACTTTGCCGCCGAACATGGCCCTTCTGTATGCGGCATGGCGTTCCGCGTGAAAGACGCGCAAAAGGCCTACAACCGGGCACTTGAACTGGGCGCACAACCGCTGGAAATCGCCACCGGCCCTATGGAATTGCGCTTGCCCGCCATCAAGGGCATCGGTGGCGCGCCGTTGTACCTGATCGACCGTTTCGGTGAAGGCACCTCGATTTACGACATCGACTTCAACTTCATCGAAGGCGTCGATCGCCACCCGTTCGGTGCCGGCCTTAAATTCATCGATCACCTGACCCACAACGTGTATCGCGGGCGCATGGCGTACTGGGCAGGGTTCTATGAAAAGCTGTTCAACTTCCGCGAGCTGCGCTATTTCGACATCAAGGGCGAATACACCGGTCTGACCTCAAAGGCCATGACCGCCCCGGATGGCATGATCCGCATTCCCCTGAACGAAGAGTCGTCCAAGGGTGCGGGGCAGATTGAAGAGTTCCTGATGCAGTTCAATGGCGAAGGCATTCAGCATGTAGCGTTCTTTACCGATGACCTGATCAAGACCTGGGACGCGCTGAAGACAACCGGCATGCGTTTCATGACGGCGCCGCCGGATACTTACTACGAAATGCTTCAGGGAAGACTGCCCGATCACGGTGAGCCGGAGGCCGAGCTCAAGTCACGCGGTATTCTGCTCGATGGCTCTTCCGAAGGCGGCGAGCGTCGCTTGCTGTTGCAGATATTTTCCGCAACGCTGATGGGCCCGGTGTTTTTCGAATTCATTCAGCGCAAGGGCGACGACGGGTTTGGCGAAGGCAACTTCAAGGCGCTGTTCGAATCCATCGAGCGTGACCAGATACAGCGTGGCGTACTGACGCCGGATTGAGCGATAAGCGGAAGTGTCCGCCTTGCGATCAGACGAGCCTGCTCAGGCTCGTTCTGAGTCATTTGTGCTTGAGCACGTCAGCCTGCCGATTGAGAGACGAGATATAACGCTCGGTAAATTCATGCGCTGGCATGGGACGACCATATAAATAGCCCTGACCCTCGTCGCACACATAATGGCGCATCAGACTTTCCTGCTCGCGGGTTTCTATGCCTTCTGCCGTGACCTGGAGATTGAAGCCGTTCGCCAGCCTGATAACGGCCTCAATGATGACTTCGTCTTTCTTGCTGCGCTCCACGCCACTTACGAATGAGCGGTCAATTTTCAGCCGTGTCACCGGATAGTCTTTCAGCAGGCTCAGGGACGCATAGCCGGTACCGAAATCGTCGAATGCAATGCCCACACCCAATGAGCGAAGGTGGCGCAACGGTTCCATAATGCGTTGTTCGTTTCGCAGGATGATGTTTTCCGTGATCTCCAGCTCGAGTGAGTGTGCCGGCAAGGAAAAGTCTTCAAGCGCACTTTCAACCATTTCGGCAAAGTCACGCATGCGAAACTGAGCGGCGAACAGATTGACGCCGATGCGAAATTCGTCACAGCCGGTGTTTCGCCATTGCGCTGCCTGCTCACAGGCTGAGCGCAGGATCCATTCGCCCACCGGTACCGCGAGAAGACCCGCTTCCAGTGCAGGTAGAAAAACCGCCGGAGACACCACACCCAGTGTCGGATGGTTCCAGCGTATAAGGGCTTCGGCTCCGGTAATACGACCGTCCGCAAGTCGTACCTGAGGCTGGTAGTACAGCTCGAACTCTTTGTTGGCCCACGCCTGACGCATCGATGAGCTGAGCGCGCCTCTTCTTGACGCGGTCTGTCGATGCTCGGAGGTGAAGGTGCGAACAAGGGAGCGTCCGTCAGACTTGGCCTGGTAGAGCGCCAGATCCGCATTGCCGAGCATTTGCTCCTCGTCGTAGTCGGAGCCGGACCTTACGGAGACGCCGATGCTGGCACCGATGTAGATTGAATTGTCTTCAAACTCAATCGGCTCCTCGATGACCGCTATGAGCGCCAGGCCCAGACTGGTTGCGTTGTCAGGGTCTGTCGTGTCTGACAGGAACACGACAAACTCATCGCCGCCCAGACGGGCGACCATATGGCAGGCCGGTACGTGTTCGCGAAGACGCTGAGAGGTCACCTTGAGCACAAAATCACCCGCAGCGTGGCCCAGCGTGTCGTTGACGTCCTTGAAACCGTCCAGATCGATCAGCAGGATAGCTGCTGGCAGCTGCGCATCGCACGCCTCCTTGATCCGCCTTTTGAGTGTCGATCGATTGGCAAGCCCGGTCAGATGATCGTATTCAGCCGCATGCTTGAGTAATTTGTCCGCCTCGACACGCTGGGTGACGTCACGAATGATCGCCCCGAATTGTGGCTCGCCGGCATACGTCCATTGTGAGAGCGAAAGCTCGATCGGGATTGTATGACCGTCGCGATGTATGGCCGTCAGGTTAATGGATTTTCCGATAATGGAGGTCGGGCCGCCTGACGCCACCCTCGACAAACCTGCATGATGCCTGGAGCGCATTTCGGGCGGAATAATAATGTCGAGAGGCTTTCCCATGGCGTCCTCGGATCGATGCCCGAAAATGAGCTCGGCCGAATTGTTCCATGAGATGATCCGGTTTTTGCTGTCCGAGCAGATAATCGCGTCGGGTGAAGTCGAGGTGATATTCATGAAGCGGGCGTGGCTGTCTTCATTCTCAAGCGCAAGCCGACGCAACTCCATTCTTTCGATGACTATGACCGCCAGATCCTGAAGAACCCATTGATCTCGCTGTGAGAAAGTCTCCCGAGGTTTATTGTCGATCAGGCACAGGCTGCCCAGCACATGACCGCTGGCGGTTATCAGCGGCGCCCCGGCATAAAAGCGAATATAGGGAGCGCCTACTACCAAGGCGTTTGAGCTGAACCTCTCATCCTGCAATGCATCAGGCACCAGAAAAACGTTACGGCCCATGAGCGCAAAATTACAGAATGAGACGTCACGGCCCGTTTCGCAGACATCGAGGCCGATACGCGCCTTGAAGAATTGCCGATCGCGATGAACCAGCGAAATCAGCGCAATGGGCACATCGAAAATCCGCGATGCCATTTGCACGATCTGATCGTATTCGTGCTCAGGTGGGGTATCCATCAACGAAAAAGCATTCAAAATCCGAATACGCTCTTCGTCGTCATCGCCGACTGGGTAAGTACTCATTTGAGGTCATCGCTATAAGCTGATCGCGCCTGAAACGCGAAGCGATCGATGTACAATGCCGCTGTGCCGGCATCGGTGAAAACACCCTGCCAACACGCGCTTGCGCCATGCCGGAAAAGCAAAGTTCGATACATTGCAGCACCTCTCACAGTAGTGTATCGGTAGCTGTCTCTAGCAGCCTAGAAGCTGTATCGTCAAAAAACCGAATACCTGTAATGACTTCTTGAGCAACTAGCCTGCGGGGCATTCATTCAACTAAGCCCCGCGTGACCTCGGTGTAACAACGTATTCGGGTTAGTGGCGCTAAGGTATGGAAACTGCATGGCGGGGTTCACTGCCAATTTGATGACAACCCTATGAAACGGCTTTCCTTTATTTCGACGAGGCTTACACCTTCGGCGCTCAGCAAAGCGTTGATCGGCTTCATTGCCCTGGTTTGTCTATCGCTGACCCTGGCTACCGTCTGGCAGATGAACCAGTCGAAGCTCGAGCGCGCGGCCACCGCCAGGATTGCGGTGTCCAATATCGTGCTTGCCGCTGAGCAGCAGGCTCAGGACACCCTGCAACAGGCTGACAATACGCTGCGTGACCTTGTCGAGCGTGTGGAACAGGACGGGGTCGCAGGCCAGCAGCAAAGCCGCTTGACCAGGCTGATGGCTCAAGACCTGATAAACGTCAAAGGGCTTCAGGGGCTGTTCATCTACGATGCTCAGGGCAACTGGGTCGCCAATTCCTTTGCCAACGGCGTGCACACCAGAAACAACGAAGACCGCGATTACTTCATTTACCATCGCGATAACCCTGACCCGTCCATTCATGTAGGGTCTATCGTAGAAAGCCGTAATACCGGGGATATGGTCATCCCGGTCAGTCGGCGTATCAATGCTGCGGATGGCAGTTTTGCTGGCGTTGCACTGGCCACCGTACCGGTGGCTTATTTCCAGGCGTTTTTCCAGCGCATGGATGTAGACGACAAGGGGGTGATCTTTCTCGCTCTGAACAATGGCGACCTGCTGGCGCGGCGCCCCACATTAACCGCACTGATGACCACCAATGTCGCCAAGGGCGATATCTTCACTCGCTATCTGCCCTACAGCGACAGCGGCACCGCGTTGATCAACTCCGTGGTGGACGGGGTGGAAAGGATCTACGCCTATCGGCGGGTGTCCGGGTTGCCGATCGTCGCCGCTGCAGGCGTCTCCTGTCAGCATGTGTTCGCGCCTTGGTGGGCCTATGCATACCGGTCCATGACCATCACCGGCATTATTATCCTTGCGCTGGTTTTGCTTGGCGTCCTGCTGTACCGGCAAATCCAGCAGTTGATCAATGCGGAAGGTGAACTGAACATCGCCAGGAACGAGCTGGAGATCATCGCTCACACGGACAGCCTCACGCACCTGGCCAATCGACGCTGCTTCGATGCGGCCTTGCAGCAGGAGTGGGGGCGGGCGAGTCGGAATACTGCAACTATCGCAATTATTCTGCTGGATATTGACTGGTTCAAACAATACAACGACACCTACGGTCATCTGCTGGGAGACGACTGCCTGAAGCAAGTGGCTGGGCTCATAGGCAACAGTCTTGACCGGGCTGGGGATATCGCGGCACGTTACGGCGGCGAAGAGTTTGTCATTCTGCTGCCTGAAACCGACCTGGCAGGGGCGCTGAAGATCGCGGAAAAAATCAGATCATCCGTTGAAACCAATCGTATAGAGCACTCGGCCAGCCCGCTGGGCAAACTGACCATCAGCTCGGGCGTGGTGTCGATCAACGCAGCAGAGAAGGATGGACATACCGCCGCGTTGGCGGAAGCGGATCGGCTGCTTTACCTGGCCAAAACCAGAGGGCGTAACCGCGTCGAAGGTCGGCTGATTCACGGCTGGCATGGAGCGAGCCATTTTGCCAGGGTATCAACCGCCTCTTCCTGAGTCAGTCTGACGGACGGCTACCGCCCATACGCTCGCTGATGGCCTGCGCCGTTTGCAAAAGCCGCCTGGCCGCCAGATTCTGCGTCTCGTCGTTCAACACCGATCCCGGCCCAACCACGGTGATCACGCCCACCAGCTTGTTGCCCATGGCGAACAGCGGCGAAGAGGCTGCGTTTATGCCCGGCATCAGCAAGCCCTGAATCTGGTGGACGCCCGTCGTACGGATCTGCTCGATATGCAGCTTGACGTCGCGCAACTGGTCGGCACTCAGCAAAGGCATTTCCTGCTCGCGAAGCGCAGCGGTTTCGCGCTCGTTCAGAAAGCTGTCGAATACCAGGCCGGTAGACGAGCCGAGCAACGGCAGCACCGAGCCGATTTGCGTCACCAGCGTCACTGCGCCCATCGACGCTTCGACATACACCACGGTCGGCCCTTTGTTGCCCCATACCGCCAGGAAGCACGTCTGGTTCAGTTCATCACGCAGGCTGGCCAGCCACGGCGCCGATACTTTCAGCACGTCCAGTTTGCCGAGTGAGGCCAGCCCGACCAGCAACGCTTCGCGCCCCAGCCCGTAGTGATTGTTGACAGCATCCTGCTCGGCAAAGCCACTGGCAATCAGCGCCTGTAGATAACGATGAACCTTGCTGGCAGGCATGCCCAGATGCTCGGCCAGTTTCGACAGGGAAGTGGAGGGCGACAGATCGGCCAGCGCCTTGAGCACGCCCAGTCCAACTTCGGCGGCCTGAACCTTTTGCTGACGTCCGCCTGTCGGGCTTTCGATGTCCTGGGTCATGGGTGCTGTGCGCCGATCGGGAAAGGCAGCTTTATAGCTTGACCGGCTGGCAAACTCAAATTACGTTATGCGTAATCGTTTTACGTTAAATGATGTTTTACCCGTCTCTGCCCGACCCCATAACAACAAGAGGTCCAGATGGCTATCCACTCCCGTTCCGACGCATTGGCTTATCAGTCGGGCTTTGGCAACCAGTTCAGCAGCGAGGCGCTGCCCGGAGCATTGCCGATTGGCCAGAACTCTCCGCAGAAGCACCCGCTGGGGCTGTATGCCGAGCAGTTCTCGGGTACTGCCTTCACGGTCGCGCGCAGCGAAGCCCGGCGTACCTGGTTGTATCGCATCAAACCTTCGGCGGCCCATCCGCGTTACCAACGCATGGGTCGGCAGATCGCCGGTCAGGAGCAGGGCCCGATCAACCCCAACCGGCTGCGCTGGAACGCTTTCGATATCCCCGCAGAGCCTGTCGATTTCATTGACGGCCTGATCCCTTTGGCGAGTACCTCGGCGGCGGATCAGGCAGACGGTGTGAGCGTCTACGTATACGCAGCCAACACTTCGATGCAGCGTGCGTTTTTCAGCGCCGATGGCGAATGGTTGATTGTGCCGCAACAGGGGCGACTCAGAATCATCACCGAATTAGGTCTGCTGGACATCGAGCCGCTGGAAATCGCCGTCTTGCCGCGAGGCATGAAGTTTCGCGTGCAACTGCTCGACAGCAGCGCCCGCGGTTACATCTGCGAGAACCACGGTTGCGCCTTGCGCCTTCCGGAGCTTGGTCCGATCGGCAGTAACGGGCTGGCCAATCCACGTGATTTTCTGACGCCAGTGGCCTGGTTTGAAGACAATCAGCAACCGGTGGAGCTGGTGCAGAAGTTCCTTGGTGAACTGTGGTCGACACACCTGGAGCATTCACCCTTTGATGTGGTGGGCTGGCACGGTAACAACGTTGCGTACAAGTATGATCTGCGGCGTTTCAACACCATCGGTACGGTCAGTTACGATCACCCGGACCCATCGATTTTCACTGTGTTGACTTCACCAGGTGCCGCCCACGGCCAGGCCAATATCGATTTCGTTATATTCCCGCCGCGCTGGATGGTGGCGGAAAATACCTTTCGCCCGCCGTGGTTCCACCGCAACCTGATGAACGAATTCATGGGCCTGATCGATGGCGCCTACGACGCCAAGGCTGAAGGCTTCATGCCCGGGGGCGCCTCGCTGCACAACTGCATGAGCGCGCACGGCCCGGATAATGTCACGGCAGAAAAGGCCATTACTGCCGAGCTGAAACCGCACAAAATCGAAAACACCATGGCCTTCATGTTCGAGACCGGCAAGGTATTGCGTCCCAGCCGCCACGCGCTCGGCTGCCCGCAACTGCAAGCCGATTACGATGCCTGCTGGAACGACATGACCAGGACATTCAACAAGGAACCGCGCCGATGACTGGCTCTCTCAATCGTCGCAGTTGGGTGGCATCGGCCAACGAGCACGCTGATTTTCCGTTGCAGAACCTGCCGCTGGGTGTGTTCAGCCATGGCACTACCGGCCCGCGTGGTGGCGTGGCGATTGGCGATCTGATTGTCGATCTGCGCGCAGCAACAGCCGCGGGGGTTTTTCACGGGCAGGCCGCTGAAGCTGCCGAAGTGGCCAGCCGTGACCAGCTCAACGATTTCTTTGCACTGGGCGCTCCAGCACGTCAGGCATTGCGCAGCGCATTGCTGCAACTGCTGGATGCGGACAACCCGCAACGTGACAGTGTGCAGGCGGTTGAAGGTTTGCTGCTGCCGATGAGCGAGTGCAGTCTGCACATGCCGGCGCGGGTAGGTGATTATTCTGACTTCTACGTTGGTATTCACCATGCGCTGAACGTCGGAAAGCTGTTCCGTCCGGACAATCCGCTGCTGCCCAACTACAAATATGTGCCAATTGGCTACCACGGCCGGGCATCGACCCTCTGCACATCCGGTACGCCGGTCCGGCGGCCCAGTGGGCAGACCCTTGCGCCGGGTCAGGATGTTCCCGTTTTCGGTCCCTGCAAACGCCTGGATTACGAACTGGAGCTGGGTGTGTGGATCGGGCCGGGGAATGCGCAGGGCGATGCCATCGCGATTGACCGGGCCGCCGAACACATCGCCGGGTTTTGCCTGCTCAACGACTGGTCGGCGCGTGACATTCAAGCGTGGGAGTACCAGCCGCTGGGACCGTTTCTGTCCAAGAGCTTTGCCACGACGATCTCGCCCTGGGTGGTAACCGCCGAAGCGCTGATACCCTTCCGCAGCCCCCAGTCACTGCGTCCGGAGGGCGATCCTCAGCCGCTGCCGTACCTGCTTGATCAGAATGATCAGCAGGGTGGCGCGCTGGACATCGAGCTGGAAGTGCTGCTGCTGACCGCGCAGATGAAGGCCGAGGGGCTGGAGCCTTACCGGTTGGGTCTGAGCAACTCGCTGAACATGTACTGGACCGTGGCGCAGATGGTCGCGCACCACAGCGTCAACGGTTGCAAGCTGCAACCGGGCGACCTGCTTGGCACCGGTACGCTGTCCGGCCCTCAGACAGGTCAGTACGGCAGCCTGCTGGAGATGACCGCAGGCGGCAAGCAGTCAGTGGCGTTGCCCAACGGTGAAAAGCGCATATTCCTGGAAGCTGGCGACGAGGTCATCCTGCGTGCCCGTTGTCATCGGGAAGGGCAGGTGTCGATTGGCTTTGGCGAGTGCCGGGGCGTAGTACTCGACTGAAAAACCGGATCAGAAGCCTCAGGGAGTCACTTCGTACCAGCCCAGAAACATGTTCAACGCCGACTCGACCACATCACTTTGCTCCTGAGGGTTGAGCAGTGCGGCATTGAAGGTTACCTGTGGCCAGAATGCGAACGACTTGAGCAACGCGTGCATCTGCGTCGCCGCAAAACCGGGGTCGACAGGCTTCAGGCGACCGCCTTTCTGGGCCGCCCGGATCCACGCGCTGAAGGTTTCTTCGCGCTCATTGATACGGGCCATCCACACTTGAGCACGCTCGGGCGAGTGAATGGTAGCGCCCACCACGACACGCGCCAGGTCGAGAAAATTACTGTTGGTGAGGTTGCGCATCTTGCCCCACAGCAGGTCTCGAAGTTGCTCGCGCAGACTGACATTGGGGTGATAAATCACTTCCGATTGCGGCGGGGCACAGCTCCACAGACGCTGCAGCATCTCGGCGAACAGCTCTTCCTTGCTGGGGAAATGGTTGTAGACCGTGCGTTTGGACACCTCAGCCCGAGCAGCGATGCGGTCCATGCTGGTGACCTCGAAACCACGATCGCCAAATTCGGCAATAGCTGCCTGGACGATGGATTCGCGTTTCTGATCGGTGAGGCGCATGGGTGCGGTCATAGGTTCGCTTCAAACGTACGTTTAGAGAAAGTTACACTCAGCAGTTTACTTGTCGCCAAGAATCACGCAAGCTTAAAACTACACCGTGTAGTGTAAAACACTGTTACATATCTTTCATCGAGCATCCTGCAACGGGATCACGTACAAAGTATGCACGGCTGGAGCCTCAACCTGTTCCCAGGAGTCAGCAAACCATGGCCTCGACACATCAGAAAAAGGATGCTTCTTCACTGCCTGTCCTGTCCCGTCATGAGGGGCGATATCGGAATCACGCGACGATGAAACCGGCGAGTCTGCTGCGAACACTCCGCATTTTCTGGGATCAGGCATTCAATAAGCCCAAGGACACGCGCCCCGCAGGCGAAATTCCGGTGCAGCCGCTGTCGCGTCAGCAGTTGCTGGCAGCGCCCAACAACACGGTGTATCGCCTCGGGCATTCGACGGTCCTGCTCAAATTACGCGACCAGTTCTGGCTGACTGATCCCGTGTTTGCCGAGCGCGCGTCGCCGGTGCAGTGGGCGGGGCCGCAGCGCTTTCATCAGCCGCCGATCAGCCTCGAAGAGTTGCCGCCAATCAAGGCAGTGATTCTTTCGCACAACCACTACGACCATCTGGATCGTATGGCAATCAAGGCGCTGACCGACAAGACCGAGCATTTTCTGGCACCACTTGGTGTAGGCGATACGCTGATTGAATGGGGCGTACCCGCGCACAAGGTTCGTCAGCTGGACTGGTGGCAGTCCACCGAAGTGGCGGGCATCGAGTTCGTCGCTACGCCTTCGCAGCATTTTTCCGGGCGTACGCTGCTCGACAGCAACCGTACCCTGTGGGCGTCCTGGGTGATAATCGACGGCGATCAGCGGATCTTTTTCAGTGGCGACAGCGGCTATTTCGATGGCTTCAAGACCATCGGCGAGCAATACGGACCGTTTGACCTGACGCTGATGGAAACCGGGGCCTATAACGTCGAATGGCCGCATGTGCACATGCAACCCGAGCAGACGCTGCAGGCGCATCTGGACCTGCGTGGTCGCTGGTTGCTGCCGATTCACAACGGCACCTTCGACCTGTCGATGCACGCCTGGCACGAACCGTTCGATCGTATCCTGGCGCTGGCCTGGGAGCAGAATGTTTCGATCACCACGCCGATGATGGGCCAGCCGTTCTATGTGCAATACCCGTGTCGCGGTTTGACATGGTGGCTGGGCGTCGATGAAGTTGCCGAGCCTGAACCCGAGCCCGAGCAGCACGGCCGAGTAACGAACTGCAAATGCCCTCGGCAAAATGCCTGAAACTGCCCGCGCCATTGCTGAACTGATTTTTAAATAGCAGCACCCAGATTTTGATTTGTCATATGAGCACGCGCCCGGCCTAATCCTGATCATCGAAATTAATGGTGACGGTATGCAGGTGCGTAGCTTGGCGGTTCGGAATATGGGGTTGATGGTCAGTATCGTACTGGTGGCGCTCAACCTGCGCCCATCGATGGCAGCGGTCGGTCCGTTGCTTGCGGCGATTCGTCTGGAGGTGCCGCTGGGCTTCGGGATGGCGTCATTGCTGACCATGCTGCCGATCATGGCCATGGGGCTGGCGATGTTTTTCGGCATCTGCATCGCGCGTTACCTGGGGACGCATCGCAGCATCCTGCTTTCACTGGTGCTTATCGGCCTGGCAACCCTGGCGCGTCTGGTTCTCGATTCTGCTGTCGAACTGATTTTCAGCGCTGTGCTGGCAGGTCTTGGCATTGCCTTGATTCAGGCGCTGATGCCCGCATTGATCAAATCGCGTTTCAAGGCCAACGTCTCATTGTGCATGGGCCTGTATGTAACCGCGATCATGGGTGGCGCGGCCCTTGCCGCATCATTCAGCCCATTGGTGATGAGCAGCAGCGGCAGTTGGCGCGCTGGTCTGGCGGTGTGGTCGCTTCTGGCACTGTTGGCAGTGTGCGTCTGGTTCGCCCAGCGGCGCGTGTTACAGGTCGACACTTCAAACGCTGCCGGGCCCCGGCAGGCTTTTTCCATATACCTCGGGCCTGGATGCTGGGAGTTTTCTTCGGCCTCGGTACTGCGTCCTATACCTGCGTACTGGCCTGGCTTGCGCCTTATTACCTGGAGAACGGCTGGAGCGAGCAGGATGCCGGCCTGTTGCTGGGCTTTCTGACCCTGATGGAGGTCGTATCGGGTCTGCTGGTTCCGGCGCTGGCTAACCGCAGTCGCGATAAACGCGTAGCGCTGGCGGTGCTGCTGGTGTTGATGATGATCGGTTTTGCCGGGCTGATTCTGCTGCCGCAGCGGCTGGGCCTGCTGTGGACCTGTTTGCTGGGGTTGGGGATAGGCGGTTTGTTTCCGATGAGCCTGATTGTGTCTATGGACCATGCCGATGATCCTCGACAGGCAGGCGGCCTGACCGCATTCGTGCAGGGCGTGGGTTATCTGATTGCCAGCCTGTCGCCGCTGTTTGCCGGAATAATCCGCGACCTGACGGGCAGCTTTGCAGGCGCATGGTGGTCACTGATGGCGTTGGTCGCGATCATGCTGTTGATGGTGGTGCGACTCGATCCCCGACGCTATGCTGAGCACCTGCGCAGCGCCGGCGTCAAACGGTCATTATTGGCGAGGGGGCGGCATGATTGCATTTTGATGCTATCTTGTCCGCGTGGACCTGATCGTCCGGTCGCAGCGCCAGCGAGATGCCTCAATGCTCAACAGTAATGCCCTGAGAAAGCTGGACATGCAGGACCTGATGGTCTTTGTCTCGGTGTATGAACAGCGCAACCTGACCCTGGTCGCAGATGCGCTGCATGTCAGTCAGTCAACGGTTAGCTACTGCCTGAAAAAGCTGCGCGCCAACTTCGAAGACGATCTGTTCATCTGCACCCGCAATGGCATGCGTCCGACCCGCAAGGCATTGGCCATGCACGCCCATGTGCAGCAGATTCTCGAGTCGGTCAATTTGTGTCACGACGGCCTGGGCCTGTTTGATCCGACCCGCAGGCAAACCACTTTCACGGTATGTGCCCCCGAGTATTTTGAACTACTGGTATTGCCGCACCTGATGCGCGACTTTGTCGCCGCTGGCTTTTCGGTAACGGTCAATGTGCAGAAGCTTGAGAAGCAGTTACCCGCCGAGCAATTGAACGATGGTCGTTTTGACCTCGCCCTGTGCTTCGGGCCGGGCTTTCACCGAGTCCCGGACGGCCTGGTTTCACAAGTGTTGCTCGAAGATGACCTGGTCTGCGTCATGGACGCCCGGTTCGCGCCGCTCAGCGCCCTGATCGACATTCAGACCTTCAACGGGCACCGCCATGTGTACCCGACGCCATGGGCGTCCGACACCAACATGGTCGATGGCTGGCTGCAACGTCAGGGGCTGGAGCGCAACATTGTCGCGCGCGCGAACAGTTACCGCGCGGCGTTGCAATTGCTCGAGGGCACAGATTTCATTCTGGTGCTGCCAAGGCGCATTCAGACGCTGCTGGGCAATGAGCCATGGATTGCCGTGTTCGAGCTGCCGCCGGATCTGCCTGGTTTCAGTCTGGACATGCTGTGGAGCGCTCAGGCCGATCAGGACGAGGCCAGTGGCTGGCTGCGTGAGCAAGTCGTGAAGGTCTGCGCCGAGCGCGGTCTGCTCTGACGCGTGGTCAGTTGCCAGACTTGTCTTTCTGCGGGTCTGGCGAAGTACCAGGCCGCGGTTGCTCGCCCTGTTGATTGAGCTGTTTGTTCTTCTCGCCCACCTTGCCGGCGTTTTCCGGTTTGTGCTCGAGGTCTTCGCGTTTGGATTCATCTGCCATGACCGTATTCCTTTTTGTCGGGGGGTGTGGTGATTGGTCAGTGTGGCGGGTGCAAGATTCGATTTAAATGACGCGCGGTTCATTGTCCGGTGCTGTTAGCGTCGGACGCTGAACCGCGCACATCGATCAGCTCAACAGAGTGATCAAGTCTTTGGCCGCCTGCGCAGAGCTGGCCGGGTTCTGGCCAGTTACCAGCTTGCCATCGGTCAGCACGTAGACGCCCCAGTCGTCGCCCTTGGAATAGTCACCGCCCAGTTGCTTGAGCGTGTCTTCGACCAGAAAAGGCACGACATTGGTCAGGCCGACCGCTTCTTCTTCACTGTTGGTGAAGCCTGTGACACGGCGGTCCTTGACCAGCGGTTGGCCGTCCGGCGACTTTACGTGACGCAATACGCCAGGTGCGTGGCAGACCATCCCGTGTGGCTTGTCTGCATTGGCAAAGGCCTCGATCAGCGCGATGGAGTCCTTGTCTTCAGCCAGGTCCCACAGCGGGCCGTGACCGCCCGGGTAGAACACGGCATCGAAATCGGCCGCATTGACGCCAGACAGAAGGCCCGTATTGGCGAGCGCTTTCTGCGCATCTGCATCTTTGGAGAAGCGCTTGGTGTCGTCGGTCTGAGCGTCAGGCTCATCGCTTTTCGGGTCCAGCGGTGGTTGACCGCCTTTCGGAGAGACCAGCGTAACGTCGGCCCCGGCCTCTTTGAATGCGTAATACGGAGCGACGAACTCTTCGAGCCAGAAACCGGTTTTCTTGCCGGTGTCGCCCAGTTGGTCATGGGATGTCAAAACCATCAGGATTTTCATGTGCATGCTCGTCTTCGAAGGGTGAGAGGGTGTAGACAGGCGAAACCCTCAAGTGTTGTGAGAATTTTTTACCTCAGGAACAAGCAGGGCCGGATATCGACACAATGGCTTGCGTCGACATCCGGCCCTGTTTCACCGCTGCGTTGGAGAAACGTCAGATGAGGATCATTGCTCCTTGGTCAGATCCACCAGCGGCTCTTTGCGCACCTCAGTCTCGCGACCGTCCTGAATGCTCTTGACCTGGCCAAGCGCCTTGTCGACCGCGCCCTTGTCAGCCAGCAGGCTGTAGCTGATCTGGAACTGACGTTGCTCTTTGGGTGCTATGGTCGGTACCAGATTCAGCGGACGCTGGAAGCGGCGGTTGTAGGAGAAGCTGGTGCCCGGTTCCAGCCCGGTCACGTAACCCTGACCTTTGGTGTCAGTGTTTTTCCACAGCGAGAACACCGGCAACTGCCTGGTATTGAAACCGACCGACACGCCCAGGCTGCCAGCCTTGTTGTGCAGCACGGTCAGCGTATCGCCCTTGGCATCGCCATAAGGCACGACGTTGTAGACCGTTTCGTCGTAATCCGGCGTCGGCGCACGGTAGGTCTGCCAATCGCCCAGATCACCCTTGGCTTTCTCGTTGAACGGTGAAACCTGCTTGACCGGTGCTTCGAAGCGCGCCCCTTGCTCGAGGAACGGTGTGCTGAAGTTACTGTGGTACAGCGCCTGGTATTCTTTCGGATAATCGCCATTGTTGGTCAGCGTATCGTTGAGCGAAAAGCTCGTGCTGCCTGGCTCGGTGACCAGTTCGGTTTGCACTGAAAAGTCGACCTTCTTGAACGCCTGCTCCTTCAATTCACCCTTGAGGCGGATCGCGTAAGGCGGCTTTTCGTCGATCTGCAGCGTCACTTTGCTGGCCGGAATGTTGGCAGCGCGACCATGCAGGGTCAGCAGTTCGCCATTGTCCATGCCCGGGTGGCCCACCCACTCGTATCCGCAACGGGTCACCAGTTCGTTGAAACCCTCCAGCCAGCCCAGCCCGCCGCGGCCATTGAGTTCGATAAACGCCGGATTGACTACATCCTTGACCGGCGAATCCCAACCCATGCGTACCTCACCCACCGATGCCTGCAGCACATTCATGCCGCGGGTAGGCACCACCGAAATCTTCATTGTGCCGTTATCGATATCAATGATGCTCACGCCTTCCTGACGACCGCCGTGCAGGGTTCGCATCGTGACAGTGAACGGCTTGTCGGTCTTGACGCCCAGTTGCTGACTGGTGATCTGCTGATTCTGCGCAGCCTTGTCGGTGTCGAGCAGCACGTAATCCCAGGCAAACACACTGGAAGCGGCTGTGAGGGCACCGAGGCCCACGAGCAGGGGAAGGGATTTCATGGTGGTGGTCCTTCTGTAATTATTGGAATTATGGTGCTGCATATCGTTTGAACAGCTATTTAACGCCTAGTTAATCGATTCAGCAATGGGCCGAGTCCAGGCAAAGCGCTTTTCAATCACCATGGCACTGAAGACACGGAGTGCGACGTTATCGAAGTAACTCGCCGAGGGGCGAAAAGGTGACCTGAGTCGAGCCCCGATTCACCTTACACCACAGAACCGGCGTGTGACGCAGAGCGTCACGAACTGCATTCCCACGCGGAGCGTTGGAACGATGGTCAAACAGCAGCCGCTCTCAGCGCATTGTTTTTTTACCGCGATGGCACTGACGACGCAGAGTGCGACGTTAGTGACAGGGCGAAGGAACCCGACGAAGTCGGGCCGGAAACAGGAGCGGGGACGTTGCTTACTTTGGTCCCTCAAAGTAAGGCGCCGTAAGGGCGCAAAGGTGACCTGAGCCGAACCTTAATCCACCTGAAATAACAGAACCGCCGTATGACGCAGGGCGTCACGAACTGCATTCCCAAACGGTGCGTGAGGAACGAGGGGTACCTCTGCCAAACTGTCGTGACTCAAGTGCGCATAGGCATGCCCGACGCCCGTTTTCGAACCTGCGGTACTCAGCCATTAATAACGGATGCGTTGCAGGAACGGTCATTGAGACTCAGGTGACTGCCCCCCGGACCTGATCGGCCGCCTCACTCAACAACTGCTCGATCTGCGCATGCTCCCAGCCACTGAGCAAACTGACCGGGTCGGTGCGCAGCCAGCTTTCGAACGAGCCCTCACGGCCTTGCGGACAGCAGCACGACCGACAGCGCGTCGGGCTGCCATCGGTTATTTCCAGCGTCAGCAACCAGCCGTCGATATCGACCTGTTGCAGCCCGGAGCCGGAGGTTGTGCCGATAAGCCTCAACGACCGTGTGCCCATCGCAGCATCCCGCAGTTGCTGATACACCTCACGAGTCGTCAGAGCTTTCACAGGCGTCACCCGATTCCATTTTTTTTGAGTAAAGCACGATTTCGAAGCGTGCAGGATGAGATAACTGTCAGCTCAAAAGCCCTTCAGGGCGCCGCGCCAAACAGGCGCTCGATCTCGGGCCGGGTCTGATTGATCGCACCCAGTTGGCGGATCAGCTCGGCCTGTCTGCTGCCACGTATGCCTGCGGTGGTCATGACCGCGTCGCGCACGTAGGTATAGACACCGCTGACGCCAAACGGCGTGATGTAACGCACGTGCTCGCTGATCCCTCGCGTGATGGCCTTAAAGTGCTCGCTGGCGTAATAGGTTCGACGGGCCCAGGCCGATTCGAACACCAGTTCCATCATGATGATGTTCAGGCGTGACGCCTCGACCTTGTGATCAACGTCGGGCGCAGGCGGTGCCGGCTGCGCGTTGTCGTAGGGTTGCGCGAGGTGCAGGCGCAGTTTGAGTACGGCATCGGCACCGGCCATTTCATTCGCGAGCTTTTCAATGGCCTTGCGGGCGGCGGGCAGGTCATCGCTGGCGAGATGGAAATGCAGGTGCATTTTGTCCAGCGTCGCCGTTTCGTTGGGAATCGGATCGGGCAGTCGATCCACCAGTGTGCTGGAGCCATCCGGCACGTCGTAAGCAATGGTTTGCTCAAACATGTTCTGCTCGTCGGAGAACAGCAGAGCGCTGGCGTCCTTGAATTGTTGCTGACTTTCGGCGGATAGAAAGCCGATCTCCACACCGCCATCCAGCACGTAGCCCGGCAGTGGTGTGACGCCTTCGATCAGCGGCCACAAATGACCATCCTTTTCACGCGTCAAGTGATGCTGCACATACCAGCCAAGGCCCTCAAGCCTCGCGCACAGAGGGCCGTGAACATCGCGCCAGTAGGTGGCGAACAAGTCATGAGGAACGCCGTTCCTGCGCAACACCGTGGTATACGAATTGATAACGATGTTTTCATCGCGAGCGCCGTAGTTACCGGAAAATTCTGAGGTATGCATGAGTGCTCTCTGTCCTGAAGATGTTTCTCTCAGGCGCTTCGTCCGCGAGGTAAGTTCAAGGCAAATTACCGGCGGACACATTGGCTCGAAGCAATGCACGGCGAGACGAACAGATGCCCCCGGTAGGCGCCTGCCAGAGTACGTGCCGACACCACCGACCACATCAGTGCCAGCAGCGCGACGAGCCCGGTACCAAACACGTCGAAAAAGCTCAGGTGCAGGCTAGCGCCGAGTTTGAGCGTCGCCAGCGCATACACGCCGAGCGGGAAGGTAAATGCCCACCAGCCCAGATTGAATTCGATACCCTGCTTGAAGTAACGCGCGGTGATCAATACAGCCAGCGCCAACCACCATAGCCCCAGCCCCCAGAACAGCGTACCGACCATCACACCGATGCCAGCCACCACCGTGCCGAGCGACGCCAGGCCGTGGGCGGCAAAGATGACCGGGGCCTCGTTGCCCATCACCAGCATGCCCAATGCGCCTGTGCCGATAGGGCCAAGTGCCAGCCAGCTCGACGCCGCCATGCTTTCATGAGGCAGTTTGTGCAATGCCAGACGCAACAGCAGAATCACCAGAATGCTCAATGCCACCGGTACCGAGTAGGCCCACAACACGTAGCTGGTGATCAGCACGGTGAACTGCGAATCAGCGGCTGCGAGGTTGGGGGTCAGCAGCCCGCCGCAGGCTGCTGCAACTTCTGCTGCCACCACGGGCAACAGCCAGACAGCGGTCATCTTCTCGATACTGTGTTCCTGACGGGTAAACATCATGAACGGAATCAACACGCCACACGCCAGGGCCATTGCTACATCCAGCCACCACAATGCTTCGGCCAGCGGCACGATAGCAGTACCCCAGCGCGCCGGACCATACACCAGCAGGCCGCTGATGACAGTCGCCAGCCCCATGGGAATGGTGCCGAAGAACATCGATACGGTGGAGTGCCCGAACACCTGACGCGCCTCGTCGAAAAACAGCAGCCAGCGACTGGCGTACATAACGCTGAAGAGGGTGAACAGGCCGATGTTCAGGAACCATAACGCTTCACCCAGCGTGCGCAATGCAGCAATGTCCCCCGGCAGTTGCGCCAGTGCCAGTGACAAAATTCCGGTGCCCATAGTCACTGCGAACCAATTGGGGGTGAACTGTCGAACGGCCTCCAGCGGGCTCGTCAGCGCTGCGAGAGGCGCGTTGCCCTTGTTGATAATAGCGAACCTGCTCATGGCCGTATCCTGCTGCTGAATGGGGAACAGGTTTCAGTCTACGCAGTCACAGAAAATCTTCTAAACGGGTAATCTATCTTCTTGTTACCTGATTTTCAGGTAGGTTTGCCCGGCTACGGAGTTCAGTCTTGAGACTCAACCTGCGTCAATTACAGATTTTTTGCGCAATCACCCGCTGTGGCAGTACCACCAGCGCGGGTCATGCCTTGTCTTTGTCCCAGTCGGCTACCAGTGCGGCATTGAACGAGCTGGAAAGTGCGCTGGGCACCCGGCTGTTCGACCGGGTGGGCAAGCGGCTGGTCCTCAACGATAACGGCCAGACATTGCTGCCACGTGCCATGAAGATGCTGGAAAATGCCCAGCAGATCGAAGACAGCTTTCTATTGCCGGGCGCGACCTTGAATGCTCGCCTGCGAATCGGCAGTAGCAGCACCATTGGCAATTACGTCGTGCCGCAGATAGTCGGCGCACTGCGCAGTTCGACGCCTCTGCTGCGAGTCGATGTGGACATCGGCAACAGCACACTGATTGCTCGCAAGGTCGCGCAGTTTGAAATCGATATGGGCCTCATCGAGGCACCGTGCCATCTGCCAGAGCTGATCGCCGAGCCATGGCTGGTCGATGAAATGGTCATTGTTGCCGGCAGCGCTCATCCGTTGGCTCGACAACAGCAGGTTTCACTGGGGGAGCTGCAAAACGCTGAATGGCTGTTGCGTGAGCAGGGTTCGGGGACCCGGGAGGAGGTCGAGCACTTGTTGCTCAGGCATTTGCACGATCTGCAGGACATGCGCCAGGTAGGCAGTTCTGAAGCAATAATGCGCACCCTCGCTCAAGGCATTGGCATCAGTTGTCTGTCTCGTCGTATCGTCGCTGATCTGCTGCTGAGCGGGCAATTGCGCACGCTCGCCAGCCCGCTGCCGCCGCTCAATCGTCGGTTCTTCATGATCACTCACCGCGACAAGTTCGTCTCACCGAGCCTGGAGCGGTTCAGGGAGGCCTGTCGGCAGTCTGCCGATCAGGCAGGCACGTTGCGCCATGGTTTGAGCCACAACGCCAGCCCGAGCAGCAGCAAAGCGCCGTAAACACAGCTCAGGCCCAATTGCAGCCAGGTGTCGTGAAGCGGGTGCAGGAGCAGGGCGGCGAAGATCATCAGCAGGCTGGCCAGCAGCCAGTGACTGCGCCACGGCAAAACGCCGAGCAACGCCTGACGGCGCATCAGCAGCACGCCTGTGACCAGCGCGCCGCCCAGCGCCGCGATGGCGATACCGGTCAGGCCGAAGACAAAGGGCAGCGTCGCCAGCAGCAGCGCGTTACACAGACTGCCGATCAACTCGCAGTTGAGCGGCAGGCGCGTGTCACCGGCGGCGTAGGCGTAGCGCGCCAGCAAGGCGTTCCAGGCACCAAACATCAGCGGCACGGCAAACCAGGCCAGCAGCTCAGGCAACGGACCCTCATGGCTCTGATTGGGCAGCAACAGGGTCACCAGCGCACCGGCCGCACCGATCAGCCCGGCTACGGCCGGCAGGGTCAGTAATGTGGCGCTGCCCAGCCCGCGTCTGAGTAGCGACAAACGCTGCTCGCCCGCGCTGCCGCTCATCAGTCCGAGCAGTACCTGGTTCAGGCTCATCAATGCAATGAGCGGCAGGTTGATCAGTTTGCGCGCCAGATTGACCCAGGTTACCGCGCCTTCACCGAGCAACGACGCGACCATTCGCTCAAGCAAGGCAAGGCCCTGGCTGGCCAGGTTGCTGCTCAGCAGTGGACCGATGCGTTGCAGCAGTTCGCGCACGGCACCGGCTTCTGATTGCCACTGCCAGGGTCGCCATCCCGAACGATACAGGGCAGGCAACAACACGCCCGGCATCAGCACGCTGCCCAGTACGCACGCGCTGGCTAGCCCGGTCGATGTTGCGGCGTGGCTGAACGTGGCGAGGTAGATAACGGGCGGCAGGTTGAACAGCAGCGAGCCGAGCCCGGCCAGCACGAAGCGCGAACGGGCCTGCAAAGGTATGCAAAACAGCGCGTGGAGCATGAAACCGGGCGCGCACCAGGCCAGCCAGCGCAGGCCGCTGGCTGCCTGTGCATAGCCGTCGGCGTCCAGCCCTGGACCGATAAGACGCACCAGAAACCCTGCACCGATCGCCAGCACTGCGCTCAATGCCACCCCGGTCAATAACAAACGCGGTGCCATGCAGCCCAGCCAGCGTTGTTGCCGGTCAGCCGGACGTTGCTGATAAAGGGGCAGGGCGGCAGCGCTGAGCAGCCCCGCGGCCAGTGACATGCGCAGCGCTTCGGGCAAAAACATCGAGACCAGAAAGGCATCGCTCTGACTGCCGGCACCCCAGGCTGCCACCAACAGCCATTCACGGGCAAAACCGGCTGCCAGGCCGGTGAGGGTGGCCAGTGTCAGCCAAAGTGTCGAGCCCAGCATCGCGCGCCCTGCCGATCAGTGAAACAGGGTGAACAGGCCTTTGCCGCCCACCTTGTACTTGAGGCCGCGGGCGCGCTCACCCTTGACCTCGGCATTCGGCCCGCTGACGATCGCATATGGCGCGACAGGTTTGGATACCACACTGTTGCCGCCCACTACCGCGCCTTCGCCGATGTCTGCACCGAACGAGAGCAGCGCGCGGCTGCAGATCCATGCGTAGTCGCCGATGAACACCGGCCCGCCGACCGCCCAGAATTCGGGCTCGGCAAGGTCGTGTCCACCCGCGATAATCAGCACGTGTGAAGCGATGGTGACGTGATCGCCAATCACCAGCCCGCCACGGGCGTCAAGCTGGCAGTGCCAGCCCACAGTGGTGTCGTTGCCGATGCGCAGGCTATCGACGCCCAGCACCTCGGTATTGCGCCACACCGTCGAACCCTTGCCGATTTTCGCTCCACCGATGCGCAACCACAGCAGGCGCAGGGTATGGCTGGGGATCTTGCAGATCAGGATGTTGTAAGCCTGTTCCCAGGTCCGCAACATGCGGTCACGCAGGGTCGGCCAGTTGATTCCGTACAAAGGAATCAGCGCGCCCAGGGTTTCGCTGGACAGCAGCTTGTAGAAGCGCCGCGCCAGCGGGTTTTCGATTCTTGGTTCGATATTCAGGTAGCAGATGAACGACAGGGTGCGATCCTTGATACGTGTTTCAAAGCACACTTCGTTGTCCAGCATCCACTGGTAGGCGGCTTCCAGCTCTTCGAGCGGCACCGCCATCTTGCGCGCGTAGTCGGGCAGTGCCTCTCTGAGATTATGAGAATGCATCATGCGGTGTTTCATGAGGAGGCTCCCGGCTCGTGTGAGGCGTCAGGGTGTTGAGGAGTCGTTTCGGCCTTGGCGCGCAGGCGTCTGGTTTCGTGCAGGCTGATACCGACAAATAGCCAGAACAAGGCAACCAGCACGCTGGTGAAACTGAAGTAGTGGTCAAACAGGCCGCTGAACAAAGCAGACAGCACGCCCGTGGTGCAGCCCAGCGCAATGGCGTTTTCCCGAGTCAGCACTACCCGGTCGCTGCCTGGGCGAACTTCTTTCCACCAACTGATGGTCACGGCGATGAACAGCAACATGCCCGGCAGGCCGATCTTGTAGATGAAGTTCAGCCACAGGTTGGAAATACCGAATTTTGTATAGCCCAGTACCGGCGGGTCGACCTTGAAGCCTATGCCGAACGGGAAGGTGGCGACTGCGTCGGGAAAATGACTGTATTCCAAGAAGCGAATCGCGGTACTGGCGTCGTCGGCGGTAAACAACCCCATCAGCCGGTCCTGCAGCGGCGGGTAGAACGCCAGCAGGAAAATACCGGCGACCAGTCCGCCCATCAACAGCCGTCCCAGATGCGGAATGCGTCGTCGGGCCATCAACAGCATCACGGCGATCAGGCTCAGCAGCGCGCCGCGTGAGCCGGTCAGCAACAGACCGATGGCACCCAGTGCCGCCACCGTCAGGCCCAGTCTGCGCGCCGAGCCGGTGCGCGTCATACCGAAGCAGAATGCCAGTGGCAGCAACATGGCCAGAGCACCGCCTGCCACGTTGGGGTGCATCCACGGTGAGCCCATGCGGCTGGCAAGCGAAAGCAGGCTCTCGCTCAAGATGTCTGCACCGCTGTAGCCCAGGCTGCCGAGGATCGGAATGATGGCAGTTGCCGAGCCTTTGGTCACATACACCGAGATCGACAGCACCAAAAGCAGCAAAGTCCCGCCGAGCAGCGCCATGACCGCCTTTTCCAGGGTCTTGAGGTCGGTCAGCAAGCGCGGCACCAGAAACAGGATAGACAGGTTGAACAGCCAGCGAACCCAGTTGATCGGGCCGTTGCCGTCTGCGACGACGGTCAACTGGCCGACCAGAAACGGGAACGCACTGAACAGCATCAATGCCACCAGCAGTTTTTCGGTGCTCAGCATTTTGGGCACAGTGTTGCGTTCCTGAAAGACTGCATGCAGCAGGTAGCTGGCCCAGGTCAGCATGATCAGCGCTTCGGACACCGTGGTACGAACGCCAATCTGAATTGTAGAGTAGGGCAGGAAGGTCCCGATCAGGCAGAACAGCACGAGCCCACGGACCGGGCGGCGAATGATCGTGGCCGCCGCTGCCAGACCGATTGCTGCCGCCACGACGAACGGTGCAGGCAGCATGCAGATCATCACACCGAATATCAGGCTGAACATCAGCCCCAGGGGTAAGGCCAGTGGCATCAGCGCAATTCCTCCAGCGTCGCGTGCACGCGTTCGCAAAAGGCTTTCAACTGGTAGCGCTCTGTCCATTCCCTGGCAACTGCGGGGTCCTCTCCGGGCGCATGCGACAACGTGCCCATCAGTCTGATCAGGTTGCCACTGTCGACAGGTGAAAAGCGCGGGCTGTCGGGCGGAGCGATTTCATCCAGCGAAGAGCCGGTGGCCACGGCAACCGGCGTGCCTGTGTTCAGTGCTTCGATCACCGGTAGCCCGAAGCCTTCGCTTCTGGACGGCTGCCAGAGTCGCTCGGCACTTTGGTAGACCGCGTGCAGTTCTGCATCGCTCAGGCCGCTGAGCACGTGCAGGCCCGGTAACTGGCGCTGGGCTTCGGTCAGCGGATCGTCGCCACCGACCAGTACCAGTTCCGGGGTGTCGACAAATTGCATGCGTGCGGTCTGCCAGGCATCCACGAACCACTTGATGTTCTTGCGCGGTTCGCGTGTGCCCACGCATAGCCAGTAACGCAGGGGCATTCGCAGTTGGCTGATATCAGCCGGCTCACCCTTGAAACCTTCTACCAGCAACGGCACCACGCGCAGCTTGCCTTTGACCCTGGGAAACAGGCGCGCGACTTCGTTGGCAGTGAATTGCGACGGCACCCAGATCTGGTCGGCCACTTTCAGCGACCAGGCAATCGACAGGTAGTCGGTCAGCCGGTAAATCCTGGCTTTCAGTCGTGAGCCGTGACTGTTGTGCTGAGTGATCTGAAACAGATCGTGCAGCTGTAATACGTAGCGCATGTCAGCCGGTTTGCGCCCCAGCGGCAGGCCCATGTTGATGTTGGCGAAGTAGATCTGCACCCCGGCATCACGCAGGGCGCCCGGCAGGAACATGCCTTCGAAGCGCAAGCGATCCGGCAGGCGATGAACCGAGTCCAGTGGTGCCGCCCAGCGTGGGGTGTGCATCAAACGGCGTACCGGATGATCGTAGGGGGCCACGCCGAACAGCTGCAATTGCACGTCCGGATGTTCACGAAACGCCTGTTCCAGCGCGAAATTCTGGCGACCGATGCCGCTGATGGGGTAACCGGCTGCCGCGCGGTAGTCGAGTCCTATACGCATGAGCGCGATCCTTGCTTGGGGAGCGAAAAGCGGGTGTAGATCACTTCCAGCTGGGCGGCCGAAACGGACCAGTCGTGCCGGGCACGCACATAAACGCGGCCGGCTTCGCCAATCTGGTCGAGCCGTAACGGTTTATCGGTGTATTCAACGATCAGGGTTGCCAGCCCGGACGCGTCTTCGCTGCCCAGGTAATGTTCGCCATTGGTGACCGACAACCCGGAAACGCCTTGCGCGGTAGTGACTACCGGCAGTCCGGCGGCCATGGCTTCCAGCGTCTTGAGCTTGGAGCCGCCGCCCTGGCGCAGGGGCGCGAAGAACATTGAGGCACTGGCCTGCAAGACGCGCAGGTCAGGTACGAAACCCAGCCATTCGATACGCGGGTCAGGCCAGCGTTCACGCCAGGCTTCAGGCAGCCCGAAGCCGCCGATGGCAAAGCGCACAGCAGGTGCCTGAGCCCAGACCAGCGGCATGATTTCGTCCAGCGCCCATTCGATGGCATCGATATTGGGGCCATATTCGTAGTTGCCGATGAACAGCAGGCGATGGCTGTTTCGGTCCGCATGAACGCTGGCGTAGTAAGCGCAGTCGACGCTGTTGACGACATAAGACGTGGCCCTGCCGCTCAAGCGCGACAGCACCTTGGCGTCGTCTTCGGTGACCGCGATCAACTCGCCGGTCTGGCGAAATACCCGGGTTTCCCAACGCCGGTAGCGCCAGCGGTCATACACGGCGAAGGCATTGGCCCAGCGTGGCAGGCGGTCGTAACTGGCAGCGCCAAGGTCTGATTCAACATTATGTTCGGTCAGCACGAACGGTTTGCCCGAACGCTTGAGTACGCGTTCGAATGGCTGAAAGAAATAGGTGTGCTGCAACTGGATGATGTCCCAGTCCTCTTCAAGCAATTGCTCGAAGACTTTTTCCAGTTTCGGGGCGTAGCCGTTGACGCTGGCGAGCATCGGCGCAGGTGCAAACGCCACGGCCAGCAACGTGCGCAGGCTTAACAGCGGGCGTCGATCGATCACGATCAAGCGCTCCAGCCAGGGTTCCAGTGCCGAACGAGCGCTGTCGTCCAGCGCGTTCTTGGACTGCACCAGCAGGGTGATGCGATGGCCGCGGGCTGCCAGATTGCGCAGCAAATGGTATTCCCGGGTTTTGCCGCCGCTGGTGGTAGGCCAGGGCAGGTAAGGGAGCGTCCATAGAATTCGCATACTCAGGGCTTCCATTCCAGAATTTGCAGAGTCGGCTTCAGCAGCAGAGTGACACCCTGGCTTGCGGACAATGGAGTGCGGCTGCCGCTCAGCGGGTCATGCACGACCGCGTCGGTGATGTTCGGGAAATTCAGCGAGGTGCCGGTCGCACTCCAGAACATCAGTAGATGAGTGCCATCGTCACGGGTCCACGGCACTGCGTACAGATCGTCCGGTACACGGCTCACTGCGGGCGGCTCGGCGGGTTGCAGGCGCGGGCCGGTGATCTTGAGAAAATTCTGCAGTGCGGTGTAGACCGGCTTGGGGCTGGCTTGCAGGTCAAGCAGGCCGTAACCCTGATCGCGGGCCGAGGCGCGCTCATCCAGATCACTGAGATTGAACAGGAAGATGCGCTGAAAATCCATCGCACTCATCAGTGCCAGACGGCGCAGGGTGTAGTCGGCCTGACCTGAAGTGCCAATCAAATGTTGCATCTCCACTGGGCCTGCATAGCTTGACCAGCCCCATTCAGTGGCCCACACCTGCTTGACGCCATTGCTGTGCAGCAACTGGTTCATGGCATTGGCGCGCACCAGAAAATCGCGGTCCGGTAGCGAATCGCCTTCGGGGTACTCGGAGTACGGATGGTATGCCGCCACGATGTTCTGCTGGCCCAGGCCATTATCGAGCAGGGCCTGCAGCATGTAGCCAGAGGTACTGTGCATCTGACTGTAATAAGCCATGCCCGCAGTGACGATGGTCTTGTCCGGCAGGGCGGCGCGAATCGCGCTGGCAGTGGTGGTCAGCAGGCGTCCATAGGCGGTCGGATCCTCCTTGGGCAGCCAGACAATGTTCGGCTCGTTCCAGACCTGCCAGTTGTTCACCTGTGGATAGCGCTGGGCCAGGGCGGTCATGCGTGCGGCAAATACGTTGAAATCCGTGGGCGGATACTGATCGCGGCTTTTCGCACCGGCCGGTGCGCTGCTGGCGAAAGGTGCCGCGCCCACCAGATAAGCCACCGTGTTGTAGCTGTGCGCCTTGATTGCGGCCATGGCGGCATCCAGCTCGGTCAGTGCGTAGTGATCCTTTTGCGGCTCGATCACCGGCCAGTGAATGGTCAGGCGCACCCAGTTGAGGCCCAGTTCGTCCAGGCGGCTCATCTGTTGTTGGTAGATGTCAGGCGCAAAATATTGAAACTGCACGTTGACGCCCAGAAAGTCCGCCCAGACCACCTCGCGAGGTGCCTTGAGGACCGTTGCTGCCTGGGCCGCGCCAGTCATTGCTGCGCTGAGCAGTGCGCTCGCGACGATTTGCCGGAATCTGGATGGACGCTGCATGTCACTTCTCCTCGCACGCCTGGCGGAATACATCCCGAAAATGCTCTGCGGTGTGACTCCAGACTCTGGCCTTGCCCATGTGCGAGGCGTTTTCGGCCCATTTTTTGACCAGCTCCGGATCCGCGCAAGCTTGCGTCAGAGCCTTTGCCAGTCCGTCCACATCGCCTTGCGGATAAATCATGCCGTTGCCGTGCGAGACTTCTTCGGCAAACGAGCGTGCATCAGAAGTAATCACGCCCCTGCCACACGCCACCGCCCATGACAGCGCGCCGCTGGTGCCGCGCAGTTTGCCCAGAAGCTTCAGTTTGCTCGATTCGCGATAAGGCAGGACCATCACGTGATGGGCCTGGATTACCTGCGGGATCTGCTCGGCAGGCAGGTCCAGTTGCCAGTCGATCAGATCGACAAGGCCCAGTTGGCGGATACGCAGGCGCAGTTGCTCCAGGTAGCTGCCGGACGGGCCGAAGGCCATTTCCGGCTCGCTGCCGCCTGCCAGGGTCAGGCGTACGGTCGACCTCAACGCAGGCTGCGCGGTGAAAACGCTGGCCAGCGCATCAAGCAGGTCTTCGATTCCCTTGCCGCGATAAATGAAGCCGAAATACAGCAGGCGCAATGGCTTCAGAGGTGGTAGCGGGGCGGGAGCGATGGCGACGTTGCCGTGACTGATCACCGCCATCTGTGCGGTTTTCAGCCCCATGCGCTGACGCAGGCTCTGGCTGCCCGCCTGGGTCAGTGTCACCAGACGGGTCATGTGCTGCGCCAATTGCCGTTCTTCACGCAGGCACAGCGGGTCGGCCAGCACCGTCGCCATTTCCGGCAGCGGTGAGCGCATGCCGCTGGCGATCGATAAGGGCCATGGCAGTTTTTCGCGCCGCCACACCAGCCGCTCGGGATCGTGCACTGTCGCGGTCAACGGCAGCTTCGGGAAGCGTCGACGCAAGGCACGCAGGGCCTGAAACTCTGCCAGCCGTCCGCCGCCCAGTTCGGCATGGACCAGATCGATTTCGCTCCAGTCCGTTTCGGCCACGCGCCGTTCTGCGGCACGTGGATCGTTGCCGACACCCAGCAGCGGTGTACTGACCTGCAGGCCGAGGCTTTCGAGCGCATGCCGCAGGTGACCGGCATAATCGGCGATGCCGTTCTGCTCGGGTGGCAGCGGCGCAAGCAGGGCAATGCGCATCAGCCTCGGCTCCCGATCCGTTTGAGGAAGTTAAGTACCTGCTCCGGTACCTCGAAACGACGGCGGTTGATAATGATGCCGTCGACTTTCTTGAATGCGGTGTTGAGGTTATTCAAGGTGTCTTCCAGCATCGGCACGGTGGTGTCTTCGGCACGCACCACCAACACGATCAGGTCAGCCTTGCGTAGCAGCACAAAAGCATCCTGATTGGCGGAAAGTGCCGAAGCGTTGATCAACACGATTTCGCCAGGACTGGCCGGCCCGCGGCCTTCGGTGCGGACCTGATGACCCTGTTCGATCAGCAAGGTGCTGAGCCGCTCGATCACGAACGACACGCCCGCGCCTGACTTGACCGAGGTGAAGCCGATGGTCAGGCCGCGCTCGTCTACCTGATCGAGCGGCAGAATGCCGTATACCCGGTGCAAATTGGAGGTGAAGGCTGCACTGCGCTCCTGAGCACGTTCCAGGTCGGGCAGACTGGTCCAGACCGGGACGCCGAAGCTGCTCTCGATCTTGTCGCCGTCGTGGATGCGCTGGTCCAGCAGGTAGAAGAAGTAAAGCGCCACGGCACCGACCACAATACTCAGCGGGAATGCCAGAAACAGCATCAGCAGGCTTTTCGGGAACACCCGGCTGGGGTTGAAGGTGGCGTCTTCGATGGTCGCGATATTGCTGATCTGGCTGTTGTCCAGCTCACGGTCAATACGCGATTTTTCCAGGCTGTCCTTGTACAGCGCATAGCTTTTCTCGGCCGCATCCAGTTCGTTCTGCAGGCGCGAAAGCTCCGGCTCCAGATTCAGTGCCTGCTGGCGGTCGCTTTCCAGCTGCGCGATCTGCGCATTTTGCTGAACGAGCTGGGTTTGCAGGCGCGCGTAGCTGGTCTGCTGATCGGCGTACACGTTCTGCATGCGGTTGTAGATGGGGTTGGGAGTGATGCTTTCAGAGCGCTGGACGGTGGCTTCCTGTTCCTTGAGCAGCTTCTTGAGGTTGTTGACCTCCTCATTGATCGCCCGGATTGGCGGCGCCTCTTCCTTGAACGAGCGGAGCATTTCCTGACGCTCCACTTCCTTGCCATTGATGCGGTTCTGCAAGTCCTGGCGATTGGGGTTCAACGCCAGTTCGCGACCTGCCGAGACTGTCTTGGGCTGCTCTGCCAACTGCTTTTTCAGCAGGTCCAGGCCGGCCTTGGTAGACGCAATGGAACGGGTTGTGTTGTTGCGCTCGGTACGCAGATCGTTGAGCCCCTGCGAGGTATCCGCCAGGCGCTGGGAAATGCTCACTGCGCTCAACTGGTTCAGGTAATTCTGGATTTGCTTCTTGTACTCGATGATGTTCGCGCCGGTCGTTTTCACTTCCGATTCATAGAACGCGTACAGGCTGACCCGGCCCAGTGTCTTTGTGCGTTGCAACTGGTACTCGGTGATCCAGGTCCTGAGCACGGTCTGGGCGATGTCCGGGTCGTTCCAGGTAAATCTCAGCTCCATCACCGACGAGCCCGGTTCGTGGCTGACCTTGAAGTTTTTCTCCAGATCCTCGGCCAGGCGTTCGGCCTGCGAGCGATGCTCCACCAGACCGATAAATTGCAGAACGTTGCGTACGCCGTTGACGACTGCCCCGACGACTGCCTTGAGGCCGTTTTTCACCGACGCCAGAACGCCGGTTTCAGGCGGCACCATAGACAGCTCGGCGAGGTATTTTTCGGACACGGCACGCATGATCGGCCGCCCGCTGAGCATGCGCTCTTCGTCGAGCAGCGGATCACGCAGGCCGCTCGGTATAACGATAGCCTGACGGTCGGACAGCTCGATAGGTACAGTGCTGCTGTCACGGCCGGGCTTGACCAGCAGCAAAGCTGTGGACTCGTAGCGGTTGGGGAGCAGAAACGCGCCCAGAAGGATGATGACGAAGGTCGCCAGCACGGTGATCCTGACTTCGCGCTTGAAAATGAACAGCAGGCGCAGCAGGTCGCGGAATGAGCGGATGTTGATCATGTCTGTTTCCCTGACAATTAATTGTTGTTGCGCAGCTCGTAGTTCATGCCCAGGCCGATCGACTTCGCGAAGGGAATCAGCTGGTTGAAATACAGGGATACGCCGTCAACCTTGTTGCCGACCGATGATTTGGGAACGAACACGATGTCGCCACGTTTGAGCAGCACCGGCGCTGTAGGGCCACCCGCACCACCCGCCCAGAGAAATTTGCTGTAATCAAAGAAGTAGGTCTTGTAGAGCCCGTTTTCTTCCTGACGCAGCAGC
Source organism: Pseudomonas syringae group sp. 26L6 (assembly GCF_032587815.1). NCBI lineage: Bacteria > Pseudomonadati > Pseudomonadota > Gammaproteobacteria > Pseudomonadales > Pseudomonadaceae > Pseudomonas > Pseudomonas syringae group sp. 26L6. Next base: position 100,044 of record NZ_JAWHPJ010000054.1, on the reverse strand, counting down.
GCGACCTGGCCGGCATCGGCATCCAGCGCTACACCGCCCGCGCCGACAATCGCCTGATCGAGATTGGTGGCGACATTGACCGGTAATGTCACCGAGTTGCGCACGGCACCGCCGACAAACACGGTATTGCCCGGTGACTGGGAAATGTTGATGGTCAGTGCAGTCTCGCGGTAGACATTCTGCAGCTTGCTTTCCAGCAGGTCATTCAACTGCTGGAGTGTCAGGCCCGCAGCCTTGACAGTGCCGATGTAAGGGTAGGAAAAGGTGCCGTCGTTGAGCACCTGAAACAGGGTCAGCTCGTAGATGGAGTTGGCGGTAAACGCCGAAATCGACGGTGCCTCGCCACTGTTGCGCACGATTCGCAGGGTATCGCCAGGACGGATTCTTTCCGGCGGCAGCGGTTTGCCCGCCAGTGCGCGACCTGCCGCCTGACCGGCTTCAATTTGCGCACGGTCATCCGGCAAGCCCACCCTGGACGGGGTGTTACATGCACTCAACAGCAATAAGCTTGCGATCAGCATCATGCTTTTCATTGGTCCTGAACTCCTGTCGAGCACAAATACGGCTCCCTTGCGGGTAATAAATTCATGTTGGCGGGTACTGCCTGTTCCGGTTGCTATCAATTGAAAACCGAGTGAATCAAGCGGCGTTTGCCGCTCGTGGATCAGCTCTTCACAGTCTTGTCGGGAACACGTCCGTAAATATCGGTGAAACGCACGATATCGTCTTCGCCCAGGTACTCACCGCTCTGCACCTCGATCATCACCAGGTCGATGACGCCCGGATTGACCAGCCGGTGCGTGAACCCCGGTTTGATGAACGTCGACTCGTTGGTATCAAGCATGAATTCACGCTCGCCGTTGGTGACGGTGGCCATGCCGCTGACCACGATCCAGTGCTCGCTGCGGTGATGGTGCATCTGCAATGAGAGTGATGCCTGCGGGCGAACCACAATGCGCTTGATCTTGAAACGCTTACCTTCTTCGAGCACCGTGTAGGTGCCCCACGGACGCGTGACGGTGCGGTGCAGACGGTAGGCATCATGGCCCTGGCGCTTGAGCTCCTGAGCGATGACCTTGACGTCCTGACTGCGGCGTCCGTCTGCGATCAGCAAGGCGTCGGGGGTGTCGATGATGATCAGGTTGTCGAGGCCAATAGCGCCCACCAGACGTTTGGGTGAGTCGATGTAGCAATTGCTGACGTCATGCAGCACGGCTTCGCCATTGCAGTAATTGCCTTGAGCGTCGACGGGAGACAGCTCACGCACGGCCTGCCAGGAACCGATATCACTCCAGCCGAGCTGGCAGGGCACTACGGCGACCTTTTCGGAGCGCTCCATCAGCGCGTAGTCGATGGAAATGTCCGGGGTCAGGGCAAACGATTCGCTGTCCAGCTCGACTTGCAGTTCACGATTGCCTTCCTTGCGCGGGCTCGATGCCAGGCAACTGCTGACCGCATTCAGCACGTCAGGCGCGTGAGTACGCAGCTCTTGAAGCACGGCATCGGCACGCATGCAGAACATCCCGGCATTCCAGAAATGCAGACCACCGTCCACATAGCCCTGGGCGGTGACTGCATCGGGTTTTTCGACAAAACGGGCGACCTGACAGGCATCGGCGTCAAGTGCCGGGCCTTTTTCGATATAGCCAAAACCGGTTTCCGCTGCGGTCGGCACGATGCCGAACGTCACCATCCAACCCTCAGTGGCCAGCTTCTGCGCGGCCGTCACTGCTCTGGAGAATTCCTCGACATTGGTAATCAGGTGATCAGCAGGCAAAACCAGCAACTGCGCGTCATCGCCATACAGCTGGCTGACATGCAGCGCAGCGGCAGCGACCGCCGCTGCGGTATTACGCCCGAAGGGCTCGAGGATGAAATCCAGACGCGCATTGCCTTTGTTCAACTGGCGGTAGTCGTCCACCGTGCGGAAGTACACCTCCCGGTTGGTAACCGTCAGCAGGCGGTCGACTCCGGGCAGGCCGACCGCACGCAGGAAGGTTTTCTGCAGCAGGCTCTGGCCGTCGGGAAGGCGCATGAACGGCTTGGGCATGGCTTCTCGCGAGACCGGCCACAGACGGGTGCCGGAGCCACCGGCGATGATGCAGGGAATAAGCGTGCTCATCAGTAAGCCTCGCGAGTGAATAGCACTGCAGGCACAGTGCGCATAAGGATGTACAGGTCGAACCAGACAGACCAGTTTTCGATGTACTCGAGATCAAACTCGACGCGTTTTTCGATTTTTTCCACGGTGTCGGTTTCACCACGATAGCCGTTAATCTGCGCCAGCCCGGTGATCCCCGGTTTGACGCGATGCCGCGACGTGTATTCTTTCACCGCTTGCTCGAACAAAATCCCTGCAGCCTTGGTGGCCGTCGCATGTGGGCGTGGCCCGACCATTGACATGCTGCCTGCCGCTACGTTGAACAGCTGTGGCAATTCATCCAGGCTGGTCTTGCGAATGAAGCGCCCGACCCGTGTGATTCTGGCATCGCCACGGGTGGTCTGGCGCTCGGCCGTTGCATCGGCCTGGTGCTGATGCATGGAGCGGAACTTGAATACTTCGATCAGGCGATTGTTGTAACCGTAGCGCTTCTGGCGGAAAAACACCGGGCCTGGGGAGTCGAGCTTGATCGCCAGCGCAACCAGCAGCATTACCGGTGACAACACCAGCAAAGCGAGCGACGACAGAACGATATCTTCGGCGCGCTTGATGAATGGAGACCAGCCACTGAGCGGCAGATCCGACGCATTGAACATCGGCAGCCGGGCCACTTCGGTAATGCGGTTGTGGGTATGCCGGAAGGCAATCATGTCCGGCACCAGCAACACGTTGACCGGTAGCCTGCGCAGTTCGCGAATGATGTAATCCATGCGGTTTTCCGCCGTCCAGGGCAGGGCGACCAGCACCTGGGTCACTTTCTCTTCGCGAATCAGCCGTTCCAGGTCGCTGGTATTGCCCAGCAGGGGCAGGTTGGCCACAGTCTTGGGCATGCGACCGATCCGGTCGTCGATAAAGCCGGTGACACCCGAACGGATGTCCTGATGCTCAAGCAGGTACTCGGCCAGGCGCAGGCCATTTTCCGTCGCGCCCAGAATCACAGCGTGTTGCAGGAATACACCCTTGCGCATCTGCCGCTTGAACAGCATCAACAGCAGCAGGCGAATGATGCCGAACAGCGCCAGGCTGGTCAGGTACCAGATCAGCGATTCTTCGGGAGAGAGATAGCCGAACAGCCCCATTGCCTGTTGCATGAACAGCAATAGCCCGAAGGCTGCGGTCCAGGCAACTGCCAGCGCGCCCATGCGCAGATCGTTGCTGAACAACGCTTCGGAATAGACGCCCATGGCCTGAAACACCAACACGCCGACAAAGCCGAAAAACAGCAGCATGGTCATATAACCCTGCTGTGTTTCCGGGCCGTCATGCTTGATAAGCATCATGATTGCAAGGCCGGGCAGAATGCAGGCAATGCCATGGGCCAGCCGAATACCGAAAAGATAGTATTCGACCAGACTGGTGCGGGTGAGCGAAAGACTGTCGACCGGCTGCAACCTCATAGAACTCCCTTACTCCCTGTATGCGTCTGGATCCTGCTGATCCTGGGCGTTTTGCGATGACGCTTTTGCAGCTTCAAATAGGCATCTGTTCACAGATAGTGTCCAAGCGTAGCCAGTTACGTGTCGAGGTCATGACGAATCCGGCCTGTCTTTTGTGAATATCACTTTATATATGTCGTCCTGTTCCGAATTTTATTTAAGACTTTTCAACCATTTGTAGATGAAACTTCCCTCAAGTGAGGGGCCTGCTGTCAGTAAAGCTCATGAAACAAATAGCGTCAGTACAAAAGTGTGCCAACTCTGATGCAATCGTTGCTCCAGAGCTTCTGCTTCCGGGTTTTGCCCAGTATTGGCGGGGGTTGATCTGTTCTTGATGACGTGAAAAAAATTTCTGTGACGGGTGGGCCTTTTTGACATGTGCGGGGTCACAGTCATGCGTCGTGCGAAATGTATGCGGGCGCTGACTACAGAAAGAGCGTCGCTCGCAGGCTTCAATTCGTAGGGTTCGTCAGAGGAGGTGTCATGACACAACGCAGGGCAATGCTCATTCTTCACGGTAAACAGGCGCTCAACGAAGACGTGCGTGATGCCGTTGCAGACAAGCGCAAGCAGGGCTGGGAGCTGGACGTGAGGCTCACCTGGGAAGCTGGGGATGCCCAGCGCCTGGTTGGCGAAGCGCTGGCCGCCGGGCATCGGCATATCGTGGCGGGCGGTGGTGACGGTACCTTGCGAGATATCGCCGAGGCCCTGGCGCTGGCCGAAACACAAGCCAGCCTGACTATTTTGCCGCTGGGCACTGCCAACGATTTTGCCCGCGCAGCCGGGGTGCCTCTTGAGGTCTCCAAGGCTCTGCAACTGATGGACCTAGCACCGCGTGCCGTCGATCTGGGTGAAGTCGGCGGCAAACTGTTCCTCAACATGGCTACCGGCGGCTTTGGCAGTCAGGTAACGGCCAACACATCCGAAGACCTGAAAAAGGTATTGGGCGGGGCGGCCTATCTGTTTACCGGCCTGACAAGGTTCAGCGAATTGCATGCTGCCCACGGCGAACTCACCGGGCCGGATTTCCACTGGCGCGGCGATCTTCTTGCCTTGGGTATCGGTAACGGCCGGCAGGCTGGCGGTGGACACGAGCTGTGCCCGACCGCGTTGGCTGATGATGGCCTGCTCGACATCAGTATCCTGCCAGCGCCTCAGGAAGTGGTCGGCACGCTGAGAAGTCTGCTGGAAGGCGGACTGGGCATCGACAACATGTTCATCCGCGCGCGTCTGCCCTGGGTAGAACTCAAGTCGGCTCAGGGGCTGGATATCAACCTCGATGGCGAGCCGTTATCTGGCGAGGACCTGCGCTTCGAGGCGCGACCGGGCGCGCTACAGGTGCATTTGCCGGCCGATTCACCGGTGCTGAGCCGTGCACCGATGCTCAATCGTCCAGACTGATAATCCGTTCGCGAACGCAAAACAGGACCAGCCCGGCGACATCGAATATCTGCAGCCGCTTCATGACCTGGGAGCGGTGGGTCTCGATAGTCTTGATGCTCAGCCCCAGGCCGTCGGCGATCTCACGCGTGGACTTGCCACGCACGATCAGGCGCAGGATTTCCAGCTGGCGAGCGGTCAGGTGATATCGCTCCTTGGCCGCCTGGGCCCTGTCCGAGCGTGTTCCGCGCAGGGCGCGCTCGATAACGGTATGAGCGATGGCCTGGCTCAGATAGCGTTCGTTGTTGCGCAGCGCTTCCAGTGCCTGTTCCAGTTCGGTCGCGGTGGTGTCCTTGAGCAGATAGCCGCGAGCTCCGATGTCGAGCGCACGCATGATCATGTCCGGGTCGGTGTGCATCGACAGGATCAATACCTTGCAATGTGGCTGTACTTTCAACAAGTGTTCGAGCGCCTCAAGGCCGTCGACGCTCTTCATCCAGATATCGAGCAGGATGATGTCGGGCTTGAGTCGCTGCGCCAGGCTCGACAACTGCGCGCCGTCCGCCGTTTCACCGATAATGGCGTAGCCCGGCATTTCTGCAACCAGCGCTCGCACGCCGGCTCTGATCAGGGAGTGGTCGTCGACCAGTAACAGATTGCAGGTCATTGTGGCTTCTTGTGTAAATGGGACCGCCGAGGCGTGCTTTCAGTCCCTGGTCAACCTTTAAGACGATTTGAAAGCAGTGAAGACAATAGGACGGAAAACCCTGACGTGACAACATCACTTCAATGACATTGCGTGTGTGATGCTCGACAGTCGAGCGTTATCGTTGGGTTGCATCCTTCACCGCTGCCGATTGCGAGGAAGCGCTGGCCAGCTTTTCCAACAGCTCCAGCTGTTCGTTGTTGTCCATCGTCAACTCACCCGTTTGCGGATCGAGAAGCTCGACCTGCCAGGACATAAGCATCAGGCAGTTTTTGACGGTCAGCAGGGTTTCCTGTGAGAGTTCGTTGGCCTGGTCGCCGCTTTTCAATAATTGACACAGCTGACGTGAAAACTCGGCAATACAAGGCACAGGCGCGGCTTCCGCCTCCTGGGCCAGCGTGCGCAGGGTGGTCAGAAGGCAGCCGGTGGCGTCCTCGTCGTTGGGGATCAACTCCAGGTGCGAAAGACATTCTTCCGACTTGTACAGAAGTGCCTGAGAGGTGCTCAGGAACTGGTCGTGCTTATGCTGCCAATCGTTGTTGCTCAGCATCCTTTGTCTCCACTGATCATGGATAGCGAACTTCCGCCCGCGGCGAATGGCTGACAGTTAATGTCGATTTCAAACAAAAGTATGTAGGGCATTTCTGAATGTTGCCAGCGCCGCTTGATTACAAGGTTTGAAAAGCGGACACGAACCTGACGCCATTCTTGTATTGAGAATGGCGTCACAATAGTGGCAATTAGATGTCGATCATATCAGGTTATCCCCGATTGACTTTTTGTGCTTCTTTGATTTTTACCTTGAGCGACTGGGTATGTTCAGGCTTTTCCAGAGCGCGCTCATCGTCGTATTTGTCTGGCAGGAAAGCGACACCAGTAAATCATGATGGTAAAGTGACATCAATACTGAGAATGGCCTTTCATCGCCATTAAGGTCCGGCTGGTTTCAGCCGATACAGGCTCAACAGACTCATCGTGACCATTGCTTCAGGAGCTAATAATGGCAGGCATTCTCGACACAGTAGATCAGCGCACACAACTGGTGGGCGAGAATCGCCTGGAAATCCTCATGTTTCGCCTTGCCGGTCGGCAATTGTTTGCGATCAACGTGTTCAAGGTCCAGGAAGTATTGCAGCTACCCAAGCTGACCCTCATGCCGCAACGCCACTCGTTCGTCTGTGGCGTAGTCAACCTGCGTGGCCAGACCCTGCCGGTGATCGACCTTTCCCAGGCCATTGGTATGCGGCCGCTGGTGCCGGGGCCTGGCAGCACGATCATCGTCACCGAGTACAATCGCTCGGTTCAGGCCTTCCTGGTCGGTGGTGTGGATCGCATCGTCAACATGAACTGGGACGCGATCATGCCGCCGCCGGCCAGCGCCGGTCGTCAGCATTACCTGACGGCGATCAGCAAGGTCGATGACCAACTGGTAGAAATCATCGACGTCGAAAAAGTACTTGCCGAGATCGTGCCGTACAACGCCAAGGTGTCCCGCGAGAAGCTCGAAGACCCGGTACTGGAAAATGCCCGTGGTCGTGAGGTGTTGCTGGTCGATGACTCCAAGGTGGCACTGGCGCAGTTGCGCGACACGCTGTCTCAATTGGGCCTCAAGCTGCACGTGGCCAGTGATGGTCTCAAGGCGTTGAACATGCTCAAGGGTTGGGCGGACGCGGGCGAGAACGTCCATGAAAAGCTGCTGATGGTATTCACCGATGCCGAAATGCCGGAAATGGACGGTTATCGCCTGACCACCGAGATTCGCAACGATCCGCGTTTGCGCAGTCTTTACATCGTTCTGCACACCTCGTTGTCCGGCAGCTTCAACGAATCGATGGTCAAGAAGGTCGGTTGCGACAACTTCCTCTCCAAATTCCAGCCCGACAAGCTGGTCGAAGTAGTGCGCGAACGTCTTTTGATGATTGGCTGATACCTCGCGCGATTGTTGATCGCGGATGCCTGCCGCTCCGGCTTCGGATAAGCTTCGATGTCTTCGTCAAAGCTTATCCCGCCATCAAAGGAACCGGCTCTCATGTTGCGTCTCAGCTCTCTCTATCGTTTCCCTCTCAAATCCTGCAAGGCGGAGACGCTGCAACGCGCGTCGTTCGACCAGTTGGGGTTGGCGGGGGACCGACGCTGGATGCTGGTCGACGAAAGCAACGGTCGGTTCTTCACCCAGCGCGCCCTGTCGCACATGTCCCAACTGACGGTGTTGTGGAATGCCAGCGGCGGCGTAACCCTTTCGGCACCCGGTTTCGAGCCTCTGGATGTCGCGGTTCCGCTGGACATCGAGTCGAACCTGCGTGGTGTGACAGTCTGGCGTGATTCGTTGCAGGTGCCGGACGCTGGCGATGTGGCAGCCGAATGGGTCAGCCGGTTTATTGGCAAGCCCACCCGCATGGTTTATCTGCCGGCAGAGCGTGCGCGCTGGCTGCCCGGGAGCTATCAGACGATTAACGATCGGGTGAGTTTTGCCGATGGCTTCCCGTTGCTGCTGATTGGTCAGGGCTCGCTCGATGACCTGTCGACCCGCCTGGGCAGGCCATTGGAAATGCTGCGCTTCAGACCCAATCTGGTGGTTGAAGGGGCCGAGGCCTTTGCCGAGGATGGCTGGAAGCGCATCCGTATCGGCGACATCGAATTCCAGCTGCTCAAGCCTTGCGCGCGCTGCATTCTCACCACTATCGACCCCGCTACCGGCGAGCGCAGCCCGGATCGCGAACCCTTCGCCACGCTCAAGACCTATCGGGAAGTGGAGGGTAACGTGCTGTTTGGCCAGAACGTGGTCAACGAGGGGCTGGGCGAGCTTGAAGTGGGTATGCCGGTCGAAGTGCTGGAATAGGTGTTGCGTGGCGGCAGGAGTGCTCTGAGAAGCACTCCTGCCGACCGGTCACTGATCGTCGAAAAACCGCTCGTGCCAGTCAACCAGCGGCTGAGGCGAGTTGAGCTTCTGGCCGTAGATCACCGAATAGGACAACACGTTCTGTACGTACTGGCGGGTTTCATCGAACGGTATGCTCTCTACCCAGACATCGAAGGCCAAGTGATTGGCACCTTTCAGCCATTGGCGTACGCGGCCTGGCCCGGCGTTGTAGGCGGCTGAAGCAAGCACGCGGTTGCCGTTGAACTGGGCATGCACCGAACTCAGGTAGGCAGCGCCCAGCTGAATGTTGGTGTCCGGGTCCAGCACCTGCTGCGGCGAGGCCAGCGGGATGCTGAACTTGCGGGCAGTTTCCTTGGCGGTGGCAGGCATCAACTGCATCAGCCCGCTGGCACCGACGCCCGAGCGAGCGTCATCCATGAAGGCGCTCTCCTGGCGCGTAATGGCGAATACCCAGCTTGAGTGCAGTCCACGCACCTTGGCTTCGCGTACCAGCGTGTCGCGATGGGCCATCGGGAAGCGAATGTCCAGATCATCCCAGTATTGCGCCTGACTGATCGTGCGAATGGCCGGGAAATACCATTTCAGGTCGTAGGCCAGTTTGGCCTGGGCAACCATTTCGTCACGGTTGAACTGGCGGCTGACGTGATACCACTCGCGTCGTCCATCGACGATTTCGCCGCGATCATGAAACTCCAGCGCACGACGCACTCCAGGGGTATTGCGTACCTTGTTGATCAGCGCCTGGCTGAGCACCAGGGGCTTGTTGTTGAGCTGATAGGGGCTTTGTGTGCGGTCGGCCGCCAGAAAACCGTAGAAGTCGCGTTCTTTGGCCACGTCCTTGTACAGAGCGGCAATCAGCGGGCTGTTGGGCTGCGCCAGTTCCAGAGAGCGGGCTTCCCAGTAACGCCAGCGATTGGTTGCAGCAAGGTCCTTGGGCAGTCGACGTGCCAGTTCGTAGGCGTCTTCCCAGCGACCCAGCCGCAGCAGCAGACGCATACGCCACTCGGTAACCGTATTGTCGCGCAGCTCCGGGTCGTACCGGGTCATGACCTCCAGGGCGCGGTCGTCGTAGCGACGTGCCAGGGTCAGGCCGATTTCCTTGGCAATTTCCACCTGCTCTTCACGGGAGAAGTGCATGGTTGCCGCGTAGCCATCGAGCATCGACAGGGCTTTCTGCGGATCCTCCTTGGCCAGTCTGCGCAGGCCAAGGCCGACCACATCGGACATGGCTTCATCCACCGGCGCGAACTGCGCGGGGTTGTTGACCATTTCCGGCTTCTGGGCGACGGCCAGCAGCAGGCGTCCTTGCGGGGCCAGCGAGTTGAGACTGTTGACCAGGGTGTTGGCCAGGCTGTAATTGCGTGCCTGAGCGGCCAGTTTGGCCCGTTGCCAGCGTTTCTGCTCTGTCAACTGGCCTGCGGCTGCCCATTGCGCGAAAAAGCCGTCGCAGGCGGCTGGCAGTGTCTTGCCGGTCATCCACAGTTTTTCTGCACTGGCATAGCCTTCGGCACGCTTGTTGTTGCTCAACTGGTATTGGCCGTACAGGCAATCCAGTTCGACGAAATTCATTTTCGGGTCGTAGTACTTGACGAACGGTTGCCAGTCACCGCGTTCCGCCAGCCAGCGCAACCAGCGCAACTTCATCCAGTTGGCCTGCGGCAGGTCTCCATGCTCGGCAAGAAACTTCTCGATTTCCGCGTTGCTGGCAGTCTTCAGGCGCGCCGTCAGCTCGTCGTATTCGAGGTAGGGCTCCAGCGGATAATCGGCCAGCGCCGTGCTGTACATCTGATACGGGCCTGAATCGCCCTTGGCCAGCGCACGCTTGGCTTCGTCGTAATACTTGCGTTGTTGGTTGAGGTCTACCGCATGAGCAGTCTGGATGGCGGTGGTGGAGAGGAGCAGGCACGATAAAAAGCTGAACAAACGACTGCGCATGAGACTTCCGAGCAGATGAGTCGTGAAAAGTATTGCTAGCTTAGCCTTTTGCCAGCTCATGGTGAAAGCATTGCCGACGAGCTTGTCTCATATGGAAATAATTGTCGGTTATGAAGGGTATGTGGAAGTTGTCACGGGTGCCACGATTCCCGACATCCGCCGGTTATCTCAGGTAGAATGCGCGCCCGGTTTTTGGAGAAGCTCATGACCCTGCTCAAATTCAGCGATGTGTCCCTTGCTTTCGGCGCCATGCCGTTATTGGACAAGGTGTCCTGGCAGATCGCCCGTGGTGAGCGGGTGTGCATCATCGGCCGTAACGGCACAGGCAAATCCAGCATGTTGAAGCTGGTAAAAGGCGTTCAGAAGCCTGATGACGGGGCTGTCTGGCGTGCGCCCGGCCTCAAGATCGGCGAATTGCCCCAGGAATTGCCGGTAGCCGACGGACGGACTGTCTTCGACGTGGTGGCCGAAGGTCTGGATGGCGTCGGTGCGTTGCTGGCCGAATACCACCATCTGGCGCAGAACTGCGTCACCGAGGAAGACCTGAACAAGCTGATGCATGTTCAGCAGGACCTCGAAGCCCGTGATGGCTGGCGCTTGCAGCAACTGGTCGAGAGCACGCTCAGCCGCTTGCAGTTGCCTGCCGACAAGACCCTGGCCGAGTTGTCCGGTGGCTGGCGTCGCCGTGTTCTGCTGGCTCAGGCGCTGGTTTCCGAGCCGGATCTGCTGCTGCTCGACGAGCCGACCAACCACCTGGATATTGGCGCTATCGCCTGGCTTGAAGAAGCCCTCAAGGATTTCCAGGGTGCGGTGCTGTTCATCACGCACGACCGGGCATTCCTGCAAAACCTTGCGACCCGTATTCTTGAGCTGGACCGCGGTGGACTGATCGACTGGGACGGCGATTACGCCAGTTTCCTGGTCCACAAGGAAGCCGCACTGGCAGCCGAAGAGACTGCCAACGCACTGTTCGACAAGCGTCTGGCCCAGGAAGAGGTCTGGATCCGGCAGGGCATCAAGGCTCGACGTACCCGTAACGAGGGCCGCGTGCGTGCCCTGAAGGAGCTGCGTGTAGAGCGTAGCGAGCGCCGTGAACGTACCGGCAAGGCCAATATCCAGCTCGATACTGCCGAGAAATCCGGCAAGCAGGTCATGGTTCTCGACAACGTCAGCTTTGCCCATCCGGGTGGCCCGATGTTGATCAAGGATTTCTCCATGGTCCTGCAGCGCGAAGACCGTATCGGTCTGCTCGGCGCGAACGGCACCGGCAAGACCACATTGCTCAAGCTGATGCTCGACAACCTCCAGCCGACCGGTGGCAAGGTTGAAGTCGGTACGCGTCTCGATGTGGCCTATTTCGACCAGTTGCGTCACCAGCTCGACCTGGAAAAGACCGTGATCGACAACGTTGCCGAGGGGCGTGACTTCATCGACATCGATGGCCAGAGCCGTCATGTCCTGAGTTACCTGGGTGACTTCCTGTTCAGCCCGCAACGTGCCCGCACGCCAGTCAAGGCGCTGTCCGGTGGCGAGCGTGCCCGTCTGTTGCTGGCCAAATTGTTCAGCAAGCCTGCCAACCTGCTGGTGCTCGACGAACCGACCAACGACCTGGACGTCGAAACTCTGGAGCTGCTCGAAGAGGTCTTGCTGACCTTTAAGGGCACCGTGCTGATGGTCAGTCACGACCGGGCATTCCTCGACAACGTCGTCACCAGCACGCTGGTGTTCGAAGGTGAAGGCAAGGTTCGCGAATACGTCGGTGGTTATCAGGACTGGCTGCGTCAGGGCGGTTCGCCGCGTCTTCTGGGTGTTGCCGACACCAAGTCGGGCAAGGCCGAACTGGCCAGCGCTGTGGTGCAGGCCGCACCGGTTGCCGCGCAGGACATGCCGGTCGCCAAGAAGAAGCTTAGCTACAAACTTCAGCGCGAGCTGGAGGCGCTGCCTGCGCAGATCGATGAGGTTGAAGGCAGGATGGCCGTCCTGACTGCAGAAATGGCCGAGCCGGGCTTTTACCAGCGTTCGGCGGAACAGACTGCTGCCGTGCTGGCGCAACTGGAAAACCTGCAGGCTGAGCTGGACAAGCTGCTGGAGCGCTGGGCCGAACTGGACGAGTGATCGCCTGACGCGTTCGTGTGATGCAGAAAAGCCCGGGTAACCGGGCTTTTTGCTGTAGCAGGCCAGATTACTCGGGCTTTTTGAGGCTCACTGCCAGCACGTCACATGGTGCGCCGTGCAGGACGTCGTTGGCAGTGGAGCCAAGCAACAAGGCCAGGCCGTGGCGGCCATGGCTGCCGACGACGATCATGTCACAAGCCTTGCTCTTGGCGAGTTTGTGGATTTCCTGCCGTGGCTGACCAATCACTATGTGGTTTTCGCTGGTTTTCAGCTGCGGGTACTTGAGTTTGAGCTTTTCGAGCTTCTCCTGGGCCTGATCCATCTGTTGCTGTTGCAATTGCGAAAGGTCCATCGGGACGTCACCGCCGAACGCCATGGCGATTGGTTCGACGATGTGCACGACCGACAGTTTTGCTTCGCTGGCCTTGGCCAGCAAGCTGGCGCGACGGATGACCGGGTCACACTCATCGGTGAGGTCAATAGCAACCAGAATGTGTTCGTATGGCATGAGGGTGTCCTCCGGGAACATTGCGATGGTGGGAGTATGGCTCTTTCGTTCGCATCTGGGCAGACCCTTGTGCAAGCCATTGTTTTCAAAAATGTTGTGAGAAGTCCGAGATCGGGTGGGGGGCAAGAAATATGACGGTCTGGATAGTCCTGTCAATCATTGGTGTGATGCTGAGCCCGCTTGTGTGGTTGCGCCCGTCGCGTCATCAGAGCGGCAGGATGGCATTGCGCATGGAGGCGCGCCGTCTGGGAATGGGTATGCAGCTTGCCCCGCAAGAGTGGCCGCACTGGCTGACGAAAGAGCCGCCAAGCCCTTGCGCACAGTACCATCGCCCGCGGCTGGGCTCGCATGCAGATGCCTGGGTTTACTGGCAGAGCGAGCCGGGTGTCTGGCGCAACCGCTGGCGTGAGGTCTGCGAAGATCCAAAGCTGCTGCCTCATCTGCAGACGTTACCCGCAGATGCCTACAAGGTCGAGGCTGACGGGCAGATGGTTGCCGTGTACTGGGCGGAGCGGGGCGAGGCAGAAGTGTTGCAGCGTATTGATAAGCTGCTCAGGGAATTGGCCTGAGCCTGACTCAAAGGCATTAAATCGCAGGCATTAAAAAGCCCGATAACAACATCGGGCCGGGGTTGGCCAGGCAGGCCGATAATTCGTCGCGTGCCGACAGGCTTTCGCCGCCATGTCGGCCTTCGCTGTTGCGCACCCGCAAATCAGCTGCATTGCGAGCCTCTTGTGGCGCAGTGTTGCGACTCTAGCCCTTTTGCTCCATTTTGTCGCGATTCCTGCAAATATTTTTTGTATGTGCCCTCAGGCGGTGCGTCCGCGCCTGATTTTCCTGGCCTACAGCTGTCTCGTGTCACGCTCTCTAGATCAGGCTACAGCACCTGAGTTCGGCTACTATCACGCTGGCGAATGATGGCGGATCGCACACAGGCGTGGGCATTATGGAGTGCCTGCATATTCCCGCGAAAACGAATATTTTCGAGTGTTTAGTCGAATTGACAATCTCTCGGTTATGCCTGATGGTGTGCGTACCCAAATCAAACGGGCGTATGAAATGATCGTTTGGTCGTCAGAAGGCTCTGACAGAATCCTGGCTACCACGTCGCGGCGGGTAAACGTGTGATTTGGCGAGTTCATCGACGGCGACGTCGTAGCCCCGTCGGACATTAATGTCCGGCGGGTATTGTTCAGCTTCCATATTGTGGAGATCAGTTGATGATTTACGAAGGTAAAGCCATCACGGTTAAGGCTCTTGAAAGTGGCATCGTCGAATTGAATTTCGATCTCAAGGGTGAGTCCGTCAACAAGTTCAACCGCCTCACCCTCAATGAATTGCGTCAGGCAGTCGATGCAATCAAGGCCGATGCCTCGGTCAAGGGCGTGATCGTCAGCAGTGGCAAGGACGTGTTCATCGTCGGTGCCGACATCACCGAGTTCGTCGACAACTTCAAGTTGCCGGAAGCCGAACTGGTTGCGGGCAATCTGCAAGCCAACAGGATTTTCAGCGATTTCGAAGATCTGGGCGTGCCCACCGTTGTCGCTATTAACGGCATTGCGCTGGGCGGCGGTCTGGAAATGTGCCTGGCCGCAGACTATCGGGTCATCTCCAGCAGTGCTCGCATCGGTCTGCCCGAAGTCAAGCTGGGCCTATACCCTGGTTTCGGCGGTACTGTGCGTTTGCCGCGCATCATCGGTGCTGACAACGCAATCGAATGGATCGCGTCAGGCAAGGAAAGCTCCGCAGAGGATGCTCTGAAGGTTGGTGCCGTTGATGCGGTAGTTGCACCCGAGAAGCTTCAGGCCGCGGCCCTTGACCTGATTCAGCGCGCCATTTCCGGCGAGTTCGACTACAAGGCCAAGCGCCAGCCCAAGCTGGACAAGCTCAAGCTCAATGCCATCGAGCAAATGATGGCATTCGAAACCGCCAAAGGTTTTGTCGCAGGTCAGGCCGGACCGAACTATCCGGCACCGGTCGAGGCCATCAAGACCATCCAGAAAGCCGCCAATTTCGGTCGTGACAAGGCGCTGGAAGTCGAAGCCGCCGGTTTCGTGAAAATGGCCAAGACATCTGCTGCGCAGAGCCTTATCGGCCTGTTTCTGAACGATCAGGAACTGAAAAAGAAAGCCAAGGGCTACGACGCAGTCGCCAAGGATGTGAAACAGGCCGCCGTACTGGGCGCCGGGATCATGGGCGGCGGCATTGCCTATCAGTCGGCAGTCAAGGGCACGCCGATCCTGATGAAGGATATCCGCGAAGAAGCCATTCAACTGGGTCTGAACGAAGCCTCCAAACTGCTTGGTGGTCGTCTGGAAAAAGGCCGTCTGACTGCGGCGAAGATGGCCGAAGCGCTTAACGCGATTCGTCCTACGCTTTCCTACGGCGATTTCGGCAACGTCGACCTGGTGGTCGAAGCGGTTGTCGAAAACCCGAAGGTCAAGCAGGCGGTACTGGCCGAAGTCGAAGCCAACGTGGGTGAGCACACCGTTCTGGCGTCCAACACTTCGACCATCTCGATCAGCTTGCTGGCCAAGGCCCTCAAGCGTCCGGAAAACTTCGTCGGCATGCACTTCTTCAACCCGGTGCACATGATGCCGCTGGTGGAAGTGATCCGTGGCGAGAAGTCCAGCGAAGAAGCGGTCGCCACGACCGTTGCCTACGCCAGAAAAATGGGCAAGAACCCGATTGTGGTCAACGACTGCCCGGGCTTTCTGGTCAACCGCGTACTGTTTCCGTACTTCGGCGGTTTTGCCAGGCTGGTCAGCGCAGGCGTGGATTTCGTTCGCATCGACAAGGTCATGGAGAAATTCGGCTGGCCGATGGGGCCTGCCTACCTGATGGACGTTGTCGGTATCGACACCGGCCACCATGGCCGTGATGTCATGGCCGAAGGTTTCCCTGACCGGATGAAGGATGATCGCCGCTCTGCAGTTGACGCGCTGTACGAAGCCAATCGTCTGGGGCAGAAGAACGGCAAGGGTTTCTACGCCTACGAGACCGACAAGAAGGGCAAGCCCAAGAAGGTCAATGACCCGGCTGTGCTGGATGTGCTCAAGCCGATCGTCTACGAACAGCGTGAAGTGAGCGATGAAGACATCATCAACTGGATGATGATCCCGTTGTGCCTGGAAACGGTTCGCTGCCTGGAAGACGGCATCGTCGAAACCGCTGCCGAAGCCGACATGGGCCTGATCTACGGTATTGGTTTCCCTCCATTCCGTGGCGGTGCGCTGCGCTACATCGACTCCATCGGTGTTGCCGAATTCGTTGCCCTGGCTGACCAATACGCCGAGCTGGGTGCCCTGTATCAACCGACCGCGAAGCTGCGTGAAATGGCCAGTAAAGGCCAGAGCTTCTTCGGTCAAGCGTCTTCCGAGGAATGAACGAATGAGCCTTAATCCAAGAGACGTCGTGATTGTCGACTTCGGTCGTACCCCGATGGGTCGCTCCAAGGGCGGCATGCACCGCAACACCCGCGCTGAAGACATGTCCGCGCATTTGATCAGCAAATTGCTCGAGCGCAACAACAAGGTTGATCCGGCTGAAGTCGAGGACGTGATCTGGGGCTGTGTCAACCAGACCCTGGAGCAGGGCTGGAACATCGCGCGCATGGCGTCATTGCTGACCCAGATCCCGCACACTTCGGCTGCGCAGACAGTAAGCCGTCTGTGTGGTTCGTCCATGAGCGCGCTGCACACCGCTGCGCAGGCGATCATGACCAACAACGGTGACGTGTTCGTCATCGGTGGTGTGGAGCACATGGGCCACGTCAGCATGATGCATGGCGTGGACCCGAACCCGCACATGTCCCTGCACGCTGCCAAAGCCTCCGGAATGATGGGCCTGACCGCTGAAATGCTCGGCAAAATGCATGGCATCACCCGCGAGCAGCAGGATGCCTTCGGCCTGCGTTCCCACCAGTTGGCCCACAAGGCGACGCTGGAAGGCAAGTTCAAGGATGAGATCATCCCGATGCAGGGGTATGACGAGAACGGCTTCCTCAAGGTCTTTGACTACGATGAGACCATTCGTCCGGACACCACCCTGGAAAGTCTCGCCGCGCTCAAGCCGGCGTTCAATCCAAAAGGTGGCACCGTGACTGCCGGTACGTCCTCGCAGATCACTGACGGTGCGTCGTGCATGATTGTCATGTCGGCGCAACGCGCCCAGGACCTCGGTATCCAGCCTCTGGCGGTGATTCGCTCGATGGCCGTGGCCGGTGTCGACCCAGCGATCATGGGCTATGGTCCGGTTCCGGCAACTCAGAAAGCGCTCAAGCGTGCAGGCCTGACGATCGCCGATATCGACTTCATCGAGCTCAACGAAGCCTTCGCTGCACAGGCCTTGCCGGTGTTGAAAGATTTGAAAGTGCTCGACAAGATGAACGAGAAGGTTAACCTGCACGGCGGCGCCATCGCTCTGGGTCATCCGTTTGGGTGTTCCGGCGCGCGCATCTCCGGCACCTTGCTCAATGTCATGAAGCAAAATGGCGGCACCTTCGGTGTGTCTACCATGTGTATTGGTCTGGGGCAGGGCATCGCGACCGTTTTCGAACGCGTCTGATTCCTGTGTGTGATGCGAGCCGGGGCTTGGTGCCCCGGCTTTTGTTTTTTGAAAAAAAGGTTTCTTCAGCCAAATTTTTTGAACGTGTTACAAGAGGACCGCAGCATGCAACTGCAACCAGGGCTCTATCGCCATTACAAAGGCCCGCAGTACCGGGTTTTCAGTGTTGCCAGGCATTCCGAAACCGAAGAGGAAGTCGTGTTCTATCAGGCTCTGTACGGCGATTTCGGGATGTGGGTGCGTCCCTTGAGCATGTTTCTGGAGTCGGTCGAGGTTGACGGCGAGCACGTCCCGCGCTTTGCTCTGGTTGAGGCTGAACCCAGCCTGTTTTCACCAATGTGAGAAGGAATTGCACAACAGGCTGTGCTTGACCTCACCTTGTAGCCACTATATATAGCGTGGCCTTTACAAGCTCCTCACTGTCTTTCATCTAGTTATTCAGGAATTTTCTGATCCATGGGCAAATCGCTGGTCATCGTGGAATCCCCGGCTAAGGCCAAGACCATCAACAAGTATTTGGGCAACCAGTACGTGGTGAAGTCGAGTATCGGCCATATCCGAGACCTGCCCACCAGCGGTTCGGCTAGTGCCGCCAAAGACCCTGCCGCCAAGCGTGGCAAGGCTGCTGCGGGCGAGGGCCCGGTACTGACGCCTAAAGAAAAGGCGCAGCGCCAGCTGGTCTCGCGCATGGGAGTCGATCCGGAACATGGCTGGAAGGCCAAGTACGAGATCCTTCCTGGCAAGGAAAAGGTCATTGAAGAGCTGCGCAAGCTCGCCAAGGATGCCGACACCATCTATCTCGCGACGGACTTGGACCGCGAAGGGGAAGCCATTGCCTGGCACCTGCGCGAAGCCATCGGCGGGGATGACAGCCGCTACAAGCGCGTGGTGTTCAACGAGATCACCAAGAAAGCCATTCAGGAAGCGTTTTCCAAGCCAGGCGAGCTGGACATTGCCCGGGTCAACGCTCAGCAGGCGCGTCGTTTCCTTGACCGCGTCGTAGGCTACATGGTCTCGCCGCTGCTCTGGCAGAAAGTGGCCCGTGGTTTGTCTGCCGGTCGTGTGCAGTCGGTTGCGGTGAAGCTGGTGGTGGAGCGTGAGCGTGAAATTCGCGCGTTCAACCCTGAAGAATACTGGGAAATCCACGCCGATCTGGGCACCGCCAAAGGCGCCAATGTGCGGTTCGAAGTGGCGCGTGAAAACGGCGAAGCGTTCAAGCCGCTGAACGAAACCCAGGCCATGGCGGCCCTTGAAAAGCTCAAGGCGTCCAGCTACAGCATCGTCAAGCGTGAAGACAAGCCGACCAGCAGCAAGCCATCGGCGCCGTTCATCACCTCGACCCTGCAGCAGGCGGCGAGCAATCGCCTGGGCTTCGGCGTCAAGAAGACCATGATGATGGCACAGCGCTTGTATGAGGCTGGCTACATCACTTATATGCGTACCGACTCGACCAACCTGTCGGCCGACGCGGTAAGCATGGCGCGTGACTACATCGAAACCGAGTTCGGCAAGAAGTACCTGCCGGAATCGCCTAACGTCTACAGCAGCAAGGAAGGTGCGCAAGAGGCTCACGAAGCGATTCGACCTTCCGACGTCAACACCCACCCGAGCAAGCTTGCCGGGATGGAGCGTGACGCCGAGCGCCTTTACGAGTTGATCTGGCGCCAGTTCGTGGCTTGCCAGATGCTGCCTGCACAATACCTGTCGACCACTGTCACGGTCGCAGCAAGCGACTTCGAGCTGCGCGCCAAGGGCCGCATCCTCAAGTTCGACGGCTATACCCGTGCGTTGCCACAGATGGCCAAGCCGGGCGATGACGACGTTCTGCCGGACATGGCGCAGGGCGAAGCGCTGAAGCTGAACAAGCTCGACCCCAGCCAGCACTTCACCAAGCCGCCAGCGCGTTATTCCGAAGCCAGTCTGGTCAAGGAAATGGAAAAGCGCGGTATCGGTCGCCCGTCGACCTACGCCGCGATCATTTCGACCATTCAGGACCGTGGCTACGTGGCGCTGCACAATCGCCGCTTCTACTCGGAAAAAATGGGCGACATCGTCACCGGACGTCTGTCCGAAAGCTTTTCCAACCTGATGGACTATGGCTTTACCGCCGGGATGGAAGAAAACCTCGACGACGTGGCTCAGGGTGAGCGCGACTGGAAAAACGTCCTGGACGAGTTCTACGGTGATTTCCGTAAAAAGCTCGACGTGGCCGAGGCCGCTGATGGCGGCATGCGTGCCAACCAGCCGGTGATGACCGATATCCCGTGCAAGGTATGCGGCCGCCCGATGCAGATTCGCACCGCCTCGACTGGTGTGTTTCTGGGTTGCTCCGGCTACAGCCTGCCGCCCAAGGAACGCTGCAAGGCGACTGTCAATCTGACCCCCGGCGACGAAATTGCCGACGATGACGAGGGCGAGTCCGAGTCGCGGGTTCTGCGCGGCAAACATCGCTGCCCGATCTGTAGCACGGCGATGGACGCGTATTTGCTCGACGAAAAGCACAAACTGCACATTTGCGGCAACAACCCCGATTGCACAGGTTACGAGATCGAGGAAGGTACTTACCGGATCAAAGGCTACGAAGGCCCGAGTCTGGAATGCGACAAGTGCGGCAGCGAAATGCAGCTCAAGACCGGTCGTTTCGGCAAGTTCTTCGGCTGTACCAATCCGGAGTGCAAGAACACCCGCAAACTGCTGAAAAGCGGCGACGCAGCACCACCGAAGATGGACCCGGTGAAGATGCCGGAGCTCAAGTGCGACAAGGTCGACGACACCTACATTCTGCGTGACGGCGCTTCGGGCCTGTTCCTGGCTGCCAGCCAGTTCCCGAAAAACCGTGAAACCCGTGCCCCGCTGGTTATCGAGATCGCGCCGCACAAGGACGAAATCGATCCCAAGTACCACTTCCTTTGCGAAGCGCCGAAGAAGGATCCGGACGGTCGTCCAGCAGTGATCCGTTACAGTCGCAAGACCAAAGAGCAGTATGTCCAGACCGAAGTAGAGGGCAAGCCTACGGGCTGGCGTGCGTTCTACGACGGCAGCGCCTGGAAGGTTGAAGACAAGCGTTGATCGCAAGCGCCCGACGCAAACATGTCGGGCGCTGTTTTCGACAGGCACGGCCTGCGGTGCCAGACTGATCCGGCGCCACAGGCTATGCTGTTCTGTATCCCATTGTTATGGAGAGTCTCGCCATGGCTCATGAGCTCTATACCCGTACCAACCAGAAGATCTATTTCGCAGGGCTTGCGCTCGAAGCGTTGGGGAAGGCGGAGAAGGGGCAGGCGGTGAACGCGCCTGCATTGTTGCAGGCCGAGCGTGAGTCCGCCTTGTTTCATCTGTATGGCGCGCTGCTCGGCTTGTGCCACGAGATCGCGGGGTTCTACCGACTGCCCCAGGCCGGCTCGCGTCGTGCGGAGGACTTGTTGACTCAGGAAGTGCTGAACGCCATAGCAATTCCCGAAATGGCCGAGTTGGTTGAGCTTGCCCAGAACCGCCAGACATGGCTGGCTCAGTTGCTGACGGCCTATAACGCGTTGTATGAGCCGCCGCGTGCACCGAAAAAGCTCAAGGGTGACGTCACACAGCCGATGATACAGGCTGTGAACCTGGACGCTGAGCCGGAGTCTGAACTGACACGTGAATATCTCGAAAACTGGCGTCAGCAACTCAAAGGGTTGGCCATCCGTTTTCGTGAAGGCCTGAGCGAGTGCTGAAAACCAATGAAGTGCAGGCTGGCAGGCTGTTACAATGCCCGCCTCTTGCGGAGTAACTGTAATGCCTACCTCTTTCCTGGAAATTGTCGAACTGCCTGACGGACGTATTGAACTGCGTCGTGCCGATGACGAGGGTTCTCTGGTGACGCTTGATTTCTCTGCGGATGCCAAAGCGTTCATGCAAGGTCAGCATGTTGAAGTCGCCAAGGCCATGTTGAGTGTGGGCGTACAGATGGCTGGCCGTCTGGCTGAGGGCGAAGTCGAGAAGGATGACGTGCCCCACGTCCTGCACTGATCGACGACCGGGCTTTTTAGCCCAGCCGGATGTTCAGGCTCTGTGCTTCCCCGATTTTTGCAGCACTGATCAATTGCTGACGCGCTGCGGCGCCAAGTGGATTGATCCAGCTCACAACCGTATGGCTACGGCCAAGTCTGAGTGCTTCGCGAGTCAGCTCCAGTACACTTTGTGTGCCGCGCGGCTGCAGTAGCAGAATCCGTTCCCTGTTGAGTCCTGCATCGCGCAACCAGGTCTGGGTCAGGCTTGAGGGTGGCGCAATCAGCGTCAGCCAGCGTGCGTCGATTTCTTCGCTCAGTTCCCGAAGGATAGGGGCCAGAAGGTTCAGGCAGTTCCCGGCGGCGCCGCGCAAAGACAGTTCACTGAAGAGTTCTGGCTCGTTGCCCCAGGGTGTTTCGACTGCATCGGCAAGCAGCGGGGCGATGGGCTGAGCCAGAAACGCCTCGAACAGTGGCAATTGTGAATGCGGTGCTTGATGGAACTGCATAACGCCTCCTTAGCGGCGAATGACGCCGACGCTCAAACCTTCGATCACCAGCTCCTGATCCTTGAGATCGACCTCGATAGGGGCAAAATCAGGGTTTTCAGCCAGCAGCCAGACTTTGCTGCCTTCACGCTTGAAACGCTTGACGGTGACTTCGTCGCCGATCCGGGCAACTACGATCTGGCCGTTACGTGCTTCGCGAGTGGTGTGCACCGCCAACAGGTCGCCATCCAGAATCCCGACGTCCTTCATACTCATGCCGTGAACGCGCAGCAGGTAGTTGGCGCTGGGGTGGAAAAAGGAAGGGTTGATGTTGCAGGACTCTTCGATATGTTGCTGAGCCAGAATCGGCGCGCCAGCTGCTACGCGACCAATGACCGGCAGGCTGCTTTCATCCGGCCGTGCTTCAAAGCCGGGAATGCGGATGCCGCGTGAGGCACCAGGGGTCATTTCGATGGCGCCTTTGCGAGCCAATGCCTTAAGGTGTTCTTCCGCTGCGTTGGGCGATTTGAAACCCAGCTCCTGGGCTATTTCCGCACGTGTAGGTGGAAAGCCGTTGTCTTCCAGGCAGCGTTTGATGAAGCCCAGGATTTCAGCCTGGCGTGGCGTCAGTTTGATCATGATGGGCGCTCTGGCTTTTTATACAGTGACTGGGATTATATACAGTGAACGCGCGTTGGCAATCATCCTTTTTACTTTCGCTGCCAGGCGGTGCGATGTGTGGTTGCGAAGCCTTGCGTCAAAAAGCGCTGCATAAGCTGTCTATTGTCATTTAACATCCAGTTTCGTGACTGTTCAGCCACAAAATGAACGGGTCCGCTTGACAAACGGGGCGCCTGATACGTATGTTTCAAACGTTCGTTTGTTAGGCAGAGAGCCATGGCCCAGTCGGAAACCGTTGAACGCATTCTTGATGCTGCCGAGCAGTTATTCGCAGAAAAGGGGTTTGCTGAAACCTCCTTGCGTCTCATCACCAGCAAGGCTTCGGTCAATCTGGCTGCGGTGAACTATCACTTCGGTTCGAAAAAGGCGCTGATTCAGGCGGTGTTCTCACGTTTTCTCGGCCCGTTCTGCATCAGTCTCGATCGCGAGCTGGAGCGTCGCCAGGCAAAACCCGAACACAAGCCGAGCCTGGAAGAACTGCTGGAGATCCTCGTCGAGCAGGCGCTTGTCGTGCAACCGCGAAGCGGTAACGACCTGTCGATCTTCATGCGTCTTTTAGGGCTTGCCTTCAGTCAGAGTCAGGGACACCTGCGCCGTTATCTTGAAGACATGTACGGTAAGGTGTTCCGTCGTTACATGACACTGGTCAACGAAGCCGCCCCCCGTATTCCGCCTATCGAGCTGTTCTGGCGCGTGCACTTCATGCTTGGTGCCGCTGCATTCAGCATGTCCGGCATCAAGGCCTTGCGCGCGATTGCCGAAACCGATTTTGGCGTCAATACCTCCATCGAGCAGGTCATGCGCCTGATGGTGCCGTTTCTGGCCGCAGGCATGCGTGCCGACACCGGCGTCAGTGACCCGACAATGATCGCCGCTCAACTCAGGCCGCGTAGCAAGAGCAGCACCGGCACGCCTGCGGTAGCCAAGGCCTGACCCGCAAAGCCTTAATGTACCGGCGCATCGCATTGCGTCAGGCTTCAGGATCAAGCACCATGCCCGGATTGCAAATGGGCACTGGTGTGTAAGGGTTTTTCTATGAGTTCTGGCCTGCAAGGCTCCCTGATGGTCGATGTCGCCGGCACCTGGCTGACCAGCGAAGACCGTCAGTTTCTGCGTCAGCCCGAAGTGGGCGGTTTGATTATCTTTGCCCGAAACATCGAGCATCCCCGTCAGGTTCGTGAACTGAGTGCGGCAATTCGCGCCGTTCGCCCGGACTTGCTGCTGGCAGTGGATCAGGAGGGCGGCAGGGTCCAGCGCCTGCGGCAGGGGTTCGTGCGTCTACCGCCGATGCGCGCCATTGCCGACAAGCCAGATGCTGTGCTGCTGGCCGAGCATTGCGGCTGGCTGATGGCCACCGAAGTATTGGCTGTCGGCCTGGACCTGAGTTTTGCTCCGGTGCTGGACCTGGACTACCAGCGCAGCGCGGTCGTCGGGACGCGTTCGTTTGAGGGCGACCCGGAGCGTGCGGCGCTGCTGGCAGGGGCGTTTATTCGTGGCATGAACGCGGCTGGCATGGCTGCGACCGGCAAGCATTTCCCTGGCCACGGCTGGGCCGAAGCCGACTCTCACGTGGCTATCCCGAATGACGAGCGCAGTCTGGAACAGATTCGCGCCAGCGATCTGGTGCCGTTCGCACGCCTGAGCCGACAGCTCGCTGCAGTGATGCCTGCTCATGTCATTTACCCGAAAGTCGATTCGCAGCCTGCCGGTTTCTCCAAGCGCTGGCTGCAAGACATCCTGCGCGACGAACTGAAATTTGACGGTGTTATTTTCAGCGATGATCTGTCGATGGCCGGTGCCCATGTGGTCGGTGATGCCGCCAGCCGTATCGAGGCTGCGCTGACGGCGGGTTGCGACATGGGGCTGGTATGTAATGACCGCGCTGCGGCAGAGCTGGCCCTCGGTGCGGCCCAGCGCCTGAAAGTCAGGCCTTCGCCGCGCATCGCGCGTATGCGCGGTCAGGCATCAGCCAGTACTGATTATCGGCAACACCCGCGCTGGCAGGCCGCGCTTCAGGCCCTGCGCGCTGCTCAACTGATCGATTAAGGATTTGCGATGACTGTTTACGCGATTATTGGTGGGACTGGCCTGACCCAGCTGGAAGGCCTGAACATTCGGCAGTCCTTGCCGATGAACACGCCTTATGGCGCACCTTCCGGCGAAATCCAGATCGGCGATTATGCCGGTCGCGAAGTGATGTTTTTGGCGCGGCATGGCCATCCGCACCGTTTGCCACCGCATCAGGTCAACTACCGGGCCAACATCTGGGCCTTGAAGCAGGCTGGTGCCGAAGCGATTCTGGCGGTCAATGCGGTAGGTGGCATACATCCAGCGATGGGCACCGGGCACTTTTGCGTGCCGCATGATCTGGTCGACTACACCAGCGGTCGCCAGCACACGTTCTTTGCCGATGATCTGGAAGAGGTCACGCACATCGACTTCAGCTATCCCTACAGCGAAGCGTTACGGGCGCGGCTGGTTGCAGCACTGGCCGCTGAAGGGTGCGAGTTCTCTGATCGGGGTGTCTATGCCTGTACTCAGGGGCCGCGCCTGGAGACGGTCGCCGAAATCATCCGCCTTGAGCGTGATGGCTGCGACATCGTCGGCATGACTGGTATGCCCGAGGCCGCTCTGGCCCGTGAGCTGGAGCTGGAATATGCCTGCCTGGCGCTGGTTGTCAATCCGGCAGCGGGCAAGTCGACCACTGTCATAACCATGGCAGAAATCGAACAGGCCCTGCGCGATGGTATGGGCAAGGTAAAAGCCACGCTCGCCCGGGTTCTGTCAGCCTCCTGACTTACAGCATGCGCTTGAGGGTATTGTCCTTGCGCACAAGGTGATGCCAGAGCGCGGCGACTACGTGCAGGGCGATGACGTAATAGAAGATCGAGCCCAGCAACTTGTGCACATCTTCGAACGTTTCGGCCCTGCGATCCGAGGTCGGCAGGGGCCAGGGTATCTGCAGGTCGGTGAGGGGAATGGGTAACGCGCCTTTTTCCACCATCACCGTCAGCAGACCCAATAAAGGCTGAGCGAACAGGAACGCATACAGCGCGTAATGCGTAAGTGTCGCGGCTAAGCGCAACGCGCCTTCAAGCGGCGGCGTTATGCCGGGCGGACGATGCCGTCGACGTTCGGCGACGCGGAAAAACGCCATGGCCAGAATCACAATCCCCACCCAGAAATGGCTCTGCACGACCAGTGTGCGGTATTCAGAACCCTTGCCAAACTGACTGCGGCTCAGAATCAGGGTATACGCCAGCACAATCAGTATGGCCATGACCCAGTGCAGCCATCTGGCTCGTGCGGTGTAGCGTTGAGAAGTCGGTGCATCCACGGTTGGATTCCTTGTCGCTTTTTTACAGGTCCGGTAAGCAGTTTAGGCAGTTGCCGGGATCCTGCGTTTCATTTGTACGCGTTTTTTTCAGCGTCAGATCAGTGCCATTGAATATGCCCGACTGAATATGGCAAATACGCAGCACAGGCGACACGGGACGGAACCTGTGCCGATGGGTGGCTTCATATGACGTGAATATTCACCCGGGAGCGAGTCTTGACCAGTGCCAATCCGCCTGTCGGCCCAGCAACGCCAGTGTCCGCCAGTGTTTCATTGAATGTACTGACCATGAACATGCACATGGGCTTTGGCATTTTCAATCGCCGCTTCATTTTGCCGGAGTTGCGTGAGGCTGTGCGTACTGTATCGGCCGATATCGTGTTTCTTCAGGAAGTGCACGGCGAGCACCAGAGCCATGCGCGCAGCGTCAAGGACTGGCCGACGATTTCCCAGTACGAGTTCCTCGCCGACAGCATGTGGAACGACTTTGCCTATGGTCGTAATGCGGTGTACCCGGATGGCGATCACGGTAACGCGCTGCTGTCCAAGTACCCGATCATCCAGCACGAGAACCTCGACATTTCCATTCATGGCACCGAGCAGCGCGGTTTGCTGCACTGCATCCTGGAGGTGCCATACGCCGGTCGGGTGCATGCGGTGTGTGTTCACTTGGGCTTGCGTGAAAGCCATCGACGTCAGCAGCTCAACCTGCTCGCCGAGCTGATGGAGCGTCTTCCCGAGGGTGAGCCGGTGATCGTTGCCGGTGATTTCAATGACTGGCGTCAGCGCGCCGATGCTTTGCTGGAGGGCACCGGGTTGCACGAGGTTTTTGTCGAGCGCTTCGGCGCGCCGGCCAAAAGCTTTCCGGCCCGCTGGCCGTTGCTCCGGCTGGACCGGATTTATGTCCGCAACGCGACTTCCCACAGGCCGAAAGTATTGTCCAGCCGCCCGTGGTCTCATCTTTCCGATCATGCACCGCTGGCGGTGGAGTTGACCTTATGAGTAATACGACAGGGCAGTGGTGTGATGGCAACTCGGTAGAGCTGCTGATCAACGGTGAAGACTTCTACGCCCGGGTGTTCGAGTGCATACGGGCCGCGCGCAAAGAGGTGTTGATCGAGACTTTCATCATCTTTGAAGACCGGATTGGCGAGGGCTTGCAACAGGCGTTGCTCCAAGCTGCGGCCAACGGCGCGAAAGTGGTTGTCACGGTAGATGACTACGGGACATCGGACCTGAGTTCGGTGTTTGTCAAAACCATGATCGATGCCGGTATTCAGATTCAGCTGTTCGACCCGCGCCCGCGATTCATGGGTATGCGCACCAACCTGTTCCGCCGTCTGCACCGCAAGGTGGTCGTCATTGATGGCGAACTGGGCTTTATCGGCGGCATCAACTACAGCGTCGATCACATGACTGACACGGGGGTGACGGCCAAACAGGACTATGCCGTTCTGGTCCGTGGCCCGATTGTTGGCGATATTCACCACAGCGCGTTGAACATGCTCAGCAAGGTCGTTCGTGACAAATTGCCGCCCATTGCACTGAAGCTGGACCGCGCCGGTGACGCCAGTATGCTGCTCGCCGAGCGCGACAATGACGAGCACAGTACCGATATCGAAGAGCAGTACCTTGAGGCGATTCGCGCTGCGAAGCAACGGATCACCCTGGCCAACGCGTATTTTTATCCCAGCTACCGCTTTCTGCGTGAGCTGCGCAATGCATCACGGCGGGGCGTCAAGGTCACCCTGATTTTGCAAGGTCAGCCCGACATGCCGTTCGTGCGGGTCTGCTCGCGGCTGACCTACACCTACCTGCTGCGCGACGGCGTGGTCATTCACGAGTACAAGCAACGTGCATTGCACGGCAAGGTCGCGCTGATCGATCAGGACTGGTCCACCGTGGGCTCCAGCAATCTCGACCCGCTGAGCTTGGCGCTGAACCTGGAAGCCAATCTGTTCATCCGTGATCGCGGACTCAATGAGCATCTGCAAAACCATCTGATGGAGCTTGCCGCTGCGCACAGTAAGCAGATGAGCCTCAAGGGCGCGGCGCGCGGCCAGTGGTGGCGTGCGCCGATGATCGTTTTAAGCTTCTTTTTCCTGCGGCGTTTTCCGGCCATTGCCGGCCTGTTCCCGGTTCACGGTGTGCGCCTCAAGCCGTTACGGGCCGGTGACGTGGTGCCGGAAGCGAAAGTCATCGAACAGCAACAGAACAACCACGAGATGGACCAGGAGAAAACTTCATGACTCAGGCCGCAAATGCAGCGCCGCGAAGTGCGCAGGGAGCCAAATGGAAATGGGCAAAGCGGATATTCAATCTGTTTTTCTTCATTGCTGTCCCGGTCCTGTTGTTTCTGCTGGTCAAGAACCTTGACTGGCAAGAGGTCAAGCAGGCGCTGTCGTCCTACAAGGCCAGCACTCTGGCCATTGCCGCTGTTGTGGCCTTTGCCAGTTACGCAACCTATTGCGGTTTTGACATACTGGCGCGGTATTACACCCGCCACACATTGTCGATCAAGCAGATCGTGCCTGTGACCTTTGTCTGCTACGCATTCAACCTCAATCTCAGTTCATGGGTTGGCGGCATCGCCTTGCGTTACCGGTTGTATTCCCGGTTGGGGCTGGACGTGTCGACCATCACCCGGATTCTGAGCCTCAGCCTGATTACCAACTGGCTGGGCTACATGCTGCTGGCCGGTTTCGTGTTTTCGATGCGTTTTCTGGAGTTGCCAGAGGAATGGTCGATCGGCACCACGACCCTGCAATTGATCGGTTTCGGACTGTTGGCCGTGTGTTTTGCCTACCTGTTGGCCTGCCGGTTTTCCAAAAAGCGCTCATGGACCGTTCGTGATCAGGAATTCAATCTACCGTCGATGAAGCAGGCCTTGATGCAGGCCAGCCTGGGGGCTCTGAACTGGTCGCTGATGGCTGCGGTGATTTACACGCTGCTGCCCGACAAGGCGTTTTACCCGGCGATTCTCGGTGTGTTGCTGATCAGCAGCATCGCGGGTGTCATTACTCACATTCCAGCCGGGCTGGGCGTGCTTGAGACTGTATTCATTACCTTGCTGGCTCACCAGTTCTCCAAGGGCAGTCTGCTGGCAGCTCTGATCGGCTACCGCGCCATTTACTTCCTGCTGCCGCTGTTGATTGCATTGGTGGTGTATCTGGTGCTGGAAAAACGCGCGAAGAAAATGGGCCAGAAGAACCAGCAGCGAATGGGGCAGGAAGCGAAGACCTGAGGGCCGGGAATCTCAGCCCTCAATCATCAAACCCGACCTGCTCGTGGATCTCGTCGACTTTCAGCTCCAGCCGATACGCCACTGCAATGAATAGTGCCTGGCACAGGCACAGGGTGGCGCTCAGCGAGCGGAAGGCGAACGAGCTGCCTTCATTGACCAGCAACACCGAGTTAGCACGCTTGGCCAGCGGCGACAGATTGCTGTCGGTGATGATCAGCGTCTTGGCCTGATGATGCTGGGCGATGCGCAGGCAATGCTGGGTTTCCTTGCCGTAGGGCGTGAAGCTGATGGCAATCACCAGATCGTTGGCACGCACGCTGCGCATCTGCTCTCGATAGCTGCCCCCCAGGCCCGATATCAAGTGAATACGCTTGTTGGTGTGTTGCAGGTTGTAGACCAGATAATCCGCCACGGCAAATGAGCGGCGCACACCCACCACGTAGATATTGTCGGCGTTGACCACCAGATCTACAGCCTTTTCGAACTCATCGTCGTCCAGCTCTGCACTCAAACGCTCCAGCCCGGAGAGCGTTGCGCTCACGCATTCGCGTGCCAGATCACCCGAGTGGGCCTTCTGAGACTTATTGGCGATCATGCTGCGGATTCGTTGCTGGTAGTTCTGCACCGGCGTGGTCTTGTGCGTGTAAGCCTCGCGAAACAACGCCTGCATCTCACTGAAGCCGCTAAACCCGAAACGCTGGGAAAAGCGCACGATGGCCGAGGGGTGGACTTCGCACTCGCGGGCAATGTCACTGATCCGGTCAACCATGATCCGGTCGCTCTGCTGGCTCATATAGCTGGCGATGCGCTTGAGCTGACGCGGTAAACCGTCGTACTCATCAGTGATCAGCCTTAGCAGGCCTTCGGCATTGGTCGGCGGCATGTCGACGCTCGTCTCGGGCAGAGTGGGCTGATCGGCGCGGGTCATATTCAAATCCTTTCTACTTGTTCTTTCAGGGCAATTTCTTACAGAGCAACATCTTTCAAGGTAACGCAGTTGTGTGCCCGACGATGGAGGCTGCCTTGGGCCGGGACGACTATAGCTTACCCGTCTGTGCATTGTGCCAGCACTTGAATAGCGGTATGGAAAAAATATTCCACTAAAAATAATTATAGAATAAATATTGATTGATGAGGCTCGACGTTTTACGCTGCATTCACAAAGCAGCGTGTACACATGATGCAGGCGCTGCAGGCTGATAAAAATAACAGGAGCCACCATGGGCCAGACACGCTTTGCCACTGGGCGTCAGTTGGATCTGATCTGCCTCGGACGCCTGGGCGTCGATCTTTATGCGCAACAAGTAGGTGCGCGGCTGGAAGACGTTTCCAGTTTCGCCAAATACCTGGGCGGCTCATCGGCCAATATCGCATTCGGTACTGCCAGGCTGGGGCTCAGGTCGGCCATGCTGAGCAGGGTAGGTGATGACCATATGGGTCGCTTCCTGGTCGAGTCGCTGGCCCGCGAAGGCTGTGATGTCAGCGCTATCAAGCGCGATCCCGAGCGCCTGACCGCCATGGTGTTGCTGGGGCTGAAAGACCGTGAAACGTTCCCCCTGGTGTTCTACCGCGAAAATTGCGCCGACATGGCTTTGCGCGCCGAGGACATCGACGAACAGCAGATCGCGTCGAGCAAGGCGCTGCTGATCACCGGCACGCATTTTTCTACCGATCAAGTGTTCAAGGCCAGCAGCCAGGCGCTCGACTACGCCGAAAAGCACGACGTCAAACGCGTGCTGGATATTGATTATCGCCCGGTGCTTTGGGGCCTGGCGGCCAAGGCTGATGGCGAGACACGTTTTGTTGCCGATCAGAAGGTCAGTCAGCATGTGCAGCGCATCCTGCCGCGTTTTGACCTGATTGTCGGTACTGAAGAAGAATTTCAGATTGCCGGCGGCTCTACCGATTTGCTCACTGCCCTGCGTACCGTGCGCGAACTGACGGCCGCGACGCTTGTGGTCAAGCTCGGCCCGCAAGGTTGCACAGTGATTCACGGTGCGATTCCTGCGCGGCTTGAAGACGGCGCAATCTACCCCGGCGTGCGGGTTGAAGTGCTCAACGTGCTGGGCGCTGGCGATGCGTTCATGTCCGGTTTTCTCAGCGGCTGGCTCAAGGATGCCAGCGACGAGCGCTGCTGCCAGCTGGCCAATGCCTGTGGCGGGCTGGTGGTATCGCGCCATGCCTGCGCGCCTGCGATGCCGACGCCTGCCGAACTGGATTACCTGTTCAGCAGCCCGCACCCCATTACCCGGCCTGATCAGGATGTTGTCCTGCAACGGCTGCATCAGGTCAGCGTGCCACGCAAGCAGTGGCGGCAGTTGTTCATCTTCGCCTTCGATCATCGCGGCCAACTGGTCGAGCTGGCCCAACAGGCCGGGCGCGACCTGAGCAGCATCAGCCAGCTCAAGCAACTGTTCGTGCAGGCGGTTGAGCGGGTCGAAGCCGGCCTGCGCCAGCGTGGCATCGAAGCCGATGTCGGGCTGCTCGCCGATCAGCGCTTTGGTCAGGATTCACTTAACGCTGCGACCGGTCGCGGTTGGTGGGTGGCGCGTCCGGTGGAAGTGCAGGGTTCAAGACCCCTGGCGTTCGAGCATGGCCGCTCCATCGGCAGCAATCTGCTCGCCTGGCCGCAAGAGCAGATCATCAAGTGCCTGGTGCAATATCACCCCGATGACGAGCCCATGCTGCGTCTGGAACAGGAAGCGCAGATCAAGGCGCTCTACGACGCGTCAAAAGTCAGTGGTCACGAACTGCTGCTGGAAATCATTCCACCCAAGGATCACCCCTCGTCTCATCCTGACGTGATGGTCCGGTCGCTGAAGCGTTTGTACAACCTGGGCATCTACCCGGCGTGGTGGAAGATCGAGGCGCAGAGCGCGCAGGTCTGGCAGCAGCTGGACGAGTTGATCCAGCAGCGCGATCCGTATTGCCGTGGCGTGGTACTGCTCGGGCTCAATGCGCCTGTCGAAGACCTCGCTGCCGGTTTTGCCGAAGCACGACACAGCCGCGTCTGCCAGGGTTTTGCCGTCGGCCGGACCATATTTCGCGAGCCAAGCCGGGCCTGGATGGCCGGGGAAATAGACGATGCGGCGCTGGTCAGTCGGGTGCAGAGCACCTTCAACTGGTTGATCGAGTCCTGGCGCGAAAGCCGCGCCTGACTCTTTCTTGATCTGACGTCGCGATAACAACAAAAAAGGTGCAGCCATGCCCGTTTCCATTTCCACACCCAGGATCCGCATCGGCATCAACCCGATCTCCTGGAGCAACGATGACTTGCCGGCCCTCGGCGGAGAGACGCCACTGAGCACAGCCTTGAGCGAAGGCAAAGCCATTGGTTACGAGGGCTTCGAGCTCAACGGCAAATTTCCGAAAGATGCCAAGGGCGTCGGCGATGTGCTGCGGCCCTATGATCTGGCGCTGGTTTCCGGCTGGTATTCAAGCCATTTGGCGCGGCGCTCGGTGGCCGAAGAAATCGAAGCCATTACCCCGCATGTGCAATTGCTCGCCGAGAATGGCGCTTCGGTACTGGTGTACGGTGAGGTGGCTGACTCGATTCAGGGGCAGCGCATTCCGTTGGTTGAACGACCGCGTTTTCACACCGATGCAGCCTGGCTTGAATATGCCGAAAAACTCACCGAACTGGCGCGTTTCACCCTGTCCCGAGGGGTACGCCTGGCGTATCACCACCACATGGGCGCTTACGTCGAGTCGCCACAGGATATTGATCGGCTGATGACACTGGCCGGCAAGGAAGTCGGACTGCTGTTCGATTCGGGGCATTGTTACATGGGCGGCGGCGAGCCTTTGCAGGTGCTGAGCAAGCACATCGAGCGTGTCTGCCATGTGCATTTCAAGGATGTGCGCAAACCTGTGGTGCAACTGGCGCGCAACAATCTCTGGAGCTTTCCGGACTGCATCATCAATGGCACGTTCACGGTGCCAGGCGACGGTGATATCGACTTTTCTGCGCTGCTCAAGGTGTTGTTGCAAGCCAGCTACAGCGGCTGGCTGGTGGTCGAGGCCGAACAGGACCCAGCGGTAGCGCCGAGTTATGTGTATGCCAAAAAGGGCTATGACACCTTGCGCCAACTGCTGGCCGATGCGCAATAAGGAGGATTGAACCATGAATCTGCTGACCAAGAGCAAACCCCAGGGCCGTGACATCGTGGCGCTGGCGCCCGGCTCGCTCGAGTACGTGAACTTTGCCGCCTACCGACTGGAGGGCGGTGAGCGCCTGCCTCTCGCTGCAGAAGAAAACGAACTGTGCGTGGTCTTGCTGGCCGGGCACGCCAGCGTGAATGGCGAAGCACCGGGGCAGGGCGCTTTCAGTTGGGAAAACATCGGCGACCGGCAATCGGTGTTCGAGGAAAAATCGCCGTTTGCGGTCTACCTGCCACCGCATAGTCAGGCAGAGTTCGTTGCGCGTGGGCCGCTGCATCTGGCCGTATGCACGGCGCCGGGCGATGCGGGCAAACAGCTTGCGGCGCGGCTGATCATGCCGGGCAGCATGAAACGCAGCGTACGTGGCAAAGGGGCCAACACCCGTTACGTGTGCGACATTCTGCCGGACAGTGAACCGGCGCATTCGCTGCTGGTGGTCGAGGTACGGACTCCTTCGGGACATTCGTCCAGCTACCCGCCGCACAAGCACGACCGGGACAATCTGCCCCACGAGAGCTTTCTCGAAGAGACCTACTACCACCAGGTCAACCCGCCGCAGGGTTTCGTTTTCCAGCGGGTTTACACCGACGACCGCAGTATCGATCAGGCCATGGCCGTGGAAAACAATGATCTGGTGACAGTGCCCAAAGGCTATCACCCGGTGTCTGTGCCCTACGGTTACGAATCGTATTACCTGAACGTGATGGCCGGTCCGACACGCGCCTGGCAGTTCCACAACGACCCGCAGCACAGCTGGCTGCTGGATCTTTGATTTCCCCTTTTTACTCTGGAGGCATGAGATGAACGAGTCACCGGTAATCGGCCATTACATCAACGGACACCTGAATGACGGCGATGGTGAGCGTTACAGCGATGTCTTCAACCCGGCAATCGGCACTGTTCAAGCGCGCGTTGCGCTGGCCAGCGTGAAAACCGTGGATGAAGCGGTCGCTTCGGCCAAGGCTGCTTTTCCCGGCTGGGCCGATCAGTCCTCGCTGCGCCGGGCGCGGGTTATGTTCAAGTTCAAGGAATTGCTGGACCGGCACCACGACGAGCTGGCGCAGATCATTTGCCGCGAGCACGGCAAGGTGCTGTCCGATGCGCGTGGTGAAGTGGTGCGCGGTATCGAGATTGTCGAATTTGCCTGCGGTGCGCCCAGCCTGCTGAAAAGTGATTTCAGCGACAACATTGGCGGTGGTATCGATAACTGGAACCTGCGCCAGCCTCTGGGCGTCTGCGCCGGGGTCACGCCGTTCAATTTTCCGGTCATGGTGCCACTGTGGATGATCCCTATGGCATTGGTGACCGGCAACTGCTTCATCCTCAAACCTTCCGAGCGCGATCCGTCGGCCAGCCTGCTGATGGCGCGCCTGCTCAAGGAGGCCGGTCTGCCTGATGGTGTATTCAACGTGGTGCAGGGCGACAAGGTCGCGGTCGATGCCTTGCTGCAGCACCCTGACATCGAGGCCATTTCGTTCGTCGGTTCGACGCCGATTGCCGAGTACATCCACCAGCAGGGCACGGCCCACGGCAAGCGCGTGCAGGCGCTGGGCGGGGCCAAGAATCACATGATCGTGATGCCCGATGCGGACCTGGATCAAGCCGCCGACGCCTTGATCGGGGCGGCGTATGGTTCGGCGGGTGAGCGCTGCATGGCGATTTCCATTGCAGTGGTGGTAGGCGATGTCGGCCAGCAACTGATCGACAAGCTGCTGCCGCGCATCGATCAGCTCAAGGTCGGCAATGGCATGCAGGCCGATTCGGACATGGGGCCGTTGGTCACCGCCGTGCACAAAGCCAAGGTAGAGGGTTTCATCGATCAGGGCGTCAAAGAGGGGGCGAAGCTGATTGTCGATGGTCGCCACTTCAAGGTGCCGGGTGCCGAGCAGGGCTTTTTCGTCGGGGCGACGCTGTTCGACCACGTCACGCCGCAGATGCAGATCTACAAGGAAGAAATCTTCGGCCCGGTGCTGGGCATCGTCCACGTCGCGGATTTCGCCAGTGCCGTCGAGCTGATCAACGCACACGAATTCGGCAACGGTGTGTCATGCTTTACCAGCGATGGTGGTGTGGCCCGTGCGTTTGCGCGGACCATCAAGGTCGGCATGGTCGGTATCAACGTGCCGATCCCGGTGCCCATGGCCTGGCATTCGTTTGGCGGCTGGAAACGTTCACTGTTTGGCGATCACCACGCGTATGGCGAAGAAGGCCTGCGCTTTTACAGTCGCTACAAGAGTGTCATGCAGCGCTGGCCGGACAGCATCGCCAAAGGCCCCGAGTTCAGTATGCCGACTGCCAAATAGCCTTCATCAATGGAATGTTGCGGAGAACAAGAACAATGAACCAACCTCTGCGTTTCGCCCTTAATCGAATGGTCGCGCCGCGCCTGTCTCTGGAAGGTTTCGTCGATCTGGCGGTGAAGCTGGGTGCCGATGCCATCGAGATTCGCAACGACCTCAAGGGTATCGAGATCGAGGACGGCACTGCACCCCAGGTCGTTCGTGACCTTTGCGCTGCCCGAGGGGTAAAAGTGCTGTCCATCAACGCCCTGTACCCATTCGATGTCTGGAATGAAGAGCGCGCAGCCCAGGCGACGAAGCTTGCGCAGTACGCTCGCGACTGCGGTGCGCGCGGTCTGGTGCTATGTCCGCTCAATGACCGTGCAGATCCGCGTAACGGCGCGCAGCGCGCTTCGGGGTTGCGCACCGCGTTGACTGCGTTGGCACCGATTCTTCGTGAGCACGGCATTCTCGGCTTCGTCGAACCGCTGGGCTTCGAGGAGTGCTCGTTGCGCCTCAAACGTCAGGCGGTGGACGCAATCAGGGCGGTGGGTGGGCTGGACGTTTATCGGCTGGTTCATGACACCTTTCACCACCACCTGGCCGGTGAGGTCGAGCTGTTTCCAGAGTTGACCGGGCTGGTGCATATCTCCGGTGTCGAGGATGCGCAGGCACCGCTCAACAGCATTCGCGATGGCCATCGCGTGCTGGTCGGCGAAGCTGACATTCTGGGTAATGCATCGCAGATCGAGCGTTTGCTGGACAGCGGCTATGAGGGCCATCTGTCGTTCGAACCATTCGCCGAAAGCGTCCATGCGCTGGCCGACATCCCTCAGGCGATAGCGGCGAGCATGACGCACTTGTCACGAGCCGTTTCGCAGCGTCACTGACGTCAGCCGTCAGGCCGCCTCAAACCCTGGCCACCTCAAACAACAACAAGGTGCGAACATGAGTACAACCCGACTGACCATGGCCCAGGCCCTGGTGAAGTTTCTCGATAATCAGTACGTCGAAG
This sequence comes from Pseudomonas syringae group sp. 26L6, assembly GCF_032587815.1. NCBI lineage: Bacteria > Pseudomonadati > Pseudomonadota > Gammaproteobacteria > Pseudomonadales > Pseudomonadaceae > Pseudomonas > Pseudomonas syringae group sp. 26L6. The sequence continues at coordinate 63,165 of NZ_JAWHPJ010000054.1, read as the reverse complement.
TCGACGGCGTGCAGAGCAAATTCGTCGCTGGCATCTTCACCATTTTCGGGCATGGCAACGTGCTGGGTCTTGGGCAAGCGCTGGAACAGGACAGCGGCGACCTGGTGGTTCATCAAGGCCGTAACGAGCAGGGCATGTGCCACGCCGCCATCGGTTTTGCCAAGCAGCATCTGCGGCGCAAAATCTACGCGTGCAGCTCTTCGGTCGGGCCAGGCGCGGCGAACATGATCACCGCCGCCGCAACGGCCTCGGCCAACCGCATTCCGTTGTTGCTGTTGCCGGGGGACGTCTACGCCAGCCGCCAGCCTGACCCGGTGCTGCAACAGATCGAGCAGTTTCACGACCTGAGCATCAGCACCAACGATGCGTTCAAGGCGGTGAGCAAATACTGGGACCGTATCAACCGCCCCGAGCAGTTGATGAGCGCGGCGCTCAATGCCATGCGCGTACTGACCGATCCGGCTGATACCGGTGCCGTCACGCTGTCGCTGCCTCAGGATGTGCAGGCCGAGGCCTACGATTATCCGGACAGCTTCCTGCAAAGACGTGTGCACCGTATCGACCGCCGCCCGCCCAGCAAGGCCATGCTTGACGACGCATTGAAGCTGCTGGCCGGCACGCGCAAACCGCTGCTGATCTGCGGTGGTGGCGTGCGTTATTCCGGCGCAGCCGATGCCTTGCAAGCCTTTGCCGAGCGCTTCGATATCCCGTTCGCCGAAACCCAGGCAGGCAAGAGTGCCATCGTTTCGGCGCACCCGCTGAACATGGGCGGCATCGGCGAAACCGGCACGGTGGCGGCCAATCGGTTGGCGAAAGAGGCGGACCTGATCATCGGCGTCGGCACCCGCTATAGCGATTTCACCACCGCGTCGAAATGGCTGTTCCAGAACCCGGATGTGCAGTTTCTCAACCTCAATGTCGGTGCCTTCGATGTGCAGAAGCTGGATGGCGTGCAGGTCCTGGCCGATGCGCAGGTGGCATTGCAGGCACTGACCGAAAGCCTGCAAGCCAGCGGTTACCGTGCTGCCTGGGGCGATGCGCCGCGGACAGCCCGTGCGCAGCTGGATGCCGAGGTTGATCGCCTGTATGCGGTCGAGTACCAGAGCGAGGATTTCGTCCCGGAAATCAACGATCACCTGGACCCGGCCGTGCTACGCGAGTTCATCGAGCTGACCGGCTCGTGTCTGACCCAGAGCGGCGTACTGGGCATCCTCAACCAGAGCGTACCTGACGACGCAGTGATCGTCGCGGCGGCGGGCAGTTTGCCGGGTGATCTGCAGCGTGCCTGGCGCAGTACCGGGGTCGACACCTATCACGTCGAATATGGCTATTCATGCATGGGCTATGAGGTCAATGCGGCACTGGGCGTCAAGCTCGCTGCGCCGCACCGCGAGGTCTTCGCGCTGGTCGGTGATGGCTCTTACATGATGCTCCATTCAGAGCTGGCGACCTCGATTCAGGAGCGGCGCAAGATCAACGTGGTGTTGCTGGACAACATGACCTTCGGCTGCATCAACAACCTGCAGATGGAGCACGGCATGGACAGTTTCGGCACCGAGTTCCGCTTTCGCAATCCCGACACAGGCAAGCTCGACGGCGACTTTGTACCGGTGGATTTCGCCATGAGCGCTGCCGCCTATGGCTGCAAGACCTATAAGGTCAGCACCGCCGAACAACTGCGTCAGGCGCTCGTCGATGCGCAACGTCAGACGGTCTCGACGCTGATCGACATCAAGGTCCTGCCCAAGACCATGATCCACAAATACCTGTCGTGGTGGCGTGTCGGCGTTGCCGAAGTATCAACGACCGGCACCACGGCCCAGGTTTACGAAAAACTCAACCGCGAACTGGCCAAGGCTCGACAGTACTGATCACTGTTGATCGTTCAGCACCCGTGACCCGTTCACGGCAACATCCAATAAAAAAAGGAACATGAAAATGGCATTGAAACTCGGTGTGATCGGTACAGGCGCAATCGGTCAGGATCATATCCGGCGTTGCAGCAAGACGCTGGTTGGCAGTGAGGTGGTAGCCGTCACCGACATCAACCTGGAGCAGGCAGCCAAAGTGGTGCGCGAGCTGGACATCGGTGCCGAAGTGTATGCCGACGGCCACGCGCTGATTGCCGCGCCCGACGTCGAAGCGGTGCTGGTCTGTTCCTGGGGCCCCAGCCATGAAGAGTACGTGCTGGCGGCCATTGCCGCAGGCAAGCCGGTGTTCTGCGAAAAGCCTTTGGCCGTTACCGCCGAGGGTTGCCGGCACATTGTCGAGGCCGAGATCGCCAGCGGCAGGCGTCTGGTTCAAGTGGGCTTCATGCGCCCCTATGATCAGGGCTATCGCGCCCTGAAATCGGTGATCGACAGCGGCCGAATCGGCGAACCGCTGATGCTTCACTGTGCGCACCGCAACCCTCGGGTCGGCGAGAACTACAAGACCGACATGGCGATCACCGACACGCTGATTCATGAGCTCAATGTGCTGCGCTGGCTGCTCAACGATGACTATGTGTCGGTACAGGTGGTGTTCCCGCGCAAGACCAGCAAGGCCCTTGCGCACATGAAAGATCCGCAGATTGTGATGCTGGAAACGGCCAGAGGCACGCGCATCGACGTCGAAGTGTTCGTCAACTGCCAGTACGGCTACGACATCCAGTGTGAAGTGGTCGGCGAGAGCGGCATTGCCAAACTGCCTGAGCCTTCTCAGGTGCAGTTGCGTAGCGAAGCGAAATTGTCCAACGCGATCCTGATGGACTGGAAAGACCGGTTCATTGCTGCCTATGACGTCGAGTTGCAGGACTTCATCGATGGCGTCAACGCGGGCACGATTTACGGGCCTTCTGCCTGGGACGGTTATGCCGCTGCGGTGGCCGCCGATGCCTGTGTTCAGGCGCAGAACAGCGGAGCGGTCGTACCGATTGCCCTGGAGATGCGTCCCGCGTTTTATGACTGACAGAGGTATCTGGAGTCGGGTTGTTTTTCAAACAATAAAAAGGAGGGCATCATGCGCATCGCACTGGATCCTTACATGTATCGCCACCTGTCGCTGGGTGCGATGGTCGATAAGGCGGCGGAGCTGGGCTACGACTACATAGAGCTTTCACCGCGCGAAGATTTCATGCCGTTCTACAAGTACCCGCGCGTGGATCGTGCGCGGATCAGGGAGTTTCGCAAAGCCCTGAGCGATGCCGGTGTGAAGCTCTCCTCGCTGCTGCCGCTGTACCACTGGGCTGCGCCGGATGAAGACTTGCGTATTGCAGCGGTGCGCAACTGGAAACGCGCCATTCAGGTGGCCGTGGAAATGGACTGCGACCTGATGAACACAGAGTTCAGTGGGCAATCTGATCATGCACTGGTGTGCGAAAACCAGTTCATGAAATCCATGGATGAACTGATGCCGCACTTCGAGCGAGAAGGCATCCGGCTCGATATCCAGGCCCATCCTTATGACTTCTGCGAACGCAACAACGAGTCAGTAGACATCATTCGCGGCCTGGACCGGGACTGGATCAATTACCTGTATGCCGCGCCACACACCTTTTTCTACGATGATGGCGTGGGGGACATTGCCTCCATGCTGAGGTACGCAGGTGACAAGCTCACCCACCTGATCATTGCCGACACCTATAATCACCGGGCTTCGTCCAACCTGCGCTACATCGTCAACCCGCCTGGCGTCACGGCAACGGTGCATCAGCATCTGGACATCGGGCAGGGCGAGGTGGACTGGGACGCGTTCTTCTCGACATTGCGGGACATTGATTTCGACGGTATTGCCACAGTGGCCGTATTTGCCTGGGAGGAGCGTGCAGATGAATCGAGCCGATTCATGCTGGAGCGGGTCAAAAGCGAGCTGCTTCGTTGAAACGGTGGCATCCAATACACGACCGATGGCTGCGGCCATGAGGTTCATGGACTACAGGAGATATCCATGCGAGCAGGGCTGGTGGGCTACGGCAAAGGCGGGCGTTACTTTCATGCAACGCTGATTTCGAGTTTGCCCGGTGCCACATTTGCAGGCGTTGTCACCCGTTCACCCGAGCGAAAACAGGAAGTGGTCAACGATCATCCCGGCGTGGCAACTTTTGACACGCTGGCCGAGCTGGTCGCTGCCGGGGTAGATGTAGTGATGATTTCCACGCCCCTGGCTTCGCGCCGAGCGTTGATCCTTGAAGCGATAGAGCTGGGCGTCGGGGTGGTCAGCGACAAACCCTTTGCCAGCGACGCCGCCCAGGCGCGCGAGCTGGTGGAAGCGGCCGAACGGCGGGGCGTGCTGCTTAGCGTTTATCAGAATCGGCGCTGGGATTCCGACTTCCTCACCGTACGCAAGTTGATCGACAACAAGACGCTGGGGCAGATCAGCCGTTTCGAGTCCAGCATCGAGCGCTATTCGCCACGCTCGGTAGGCAAGGCCAGCGGTGGTGGCATGCTGCGTGATCTGGGCAGTCATCTGGTGGATCAGGCACTGGTACTGTTCGGGCCGGTCGAGCGGGTGTATGCAGAATTGCAGTTCGCTACGCCGCAAGACGAACTGGACCACACGTTCTTCGTGTCCTTGAGGCATGCCAGCGGTGTGACTTCGCACCTGTCAGGCAGTTGTCTGCAAAATACCCCCAAGCCGCGTTTCAGGGTCAGTGGATCAAAGGGCTGTTACAGCGTCGAAGGGCTGGACGGTCAGGAGGAGGCTGCGTTTGCCGGCCTCACGCCACGGTCCGAGGGCGAGCGCTGGGGTGTCGAAGAGCATCGGCGCTGGGGCTGGTTCGAGCAGGGTGACCATCGCGAGCGTGTGCCGTCGGAGCGCGGTTGCTGGATTGAGTTCTACCGCCTGTTGCAGAGCGCCGTTGACGAGCAGGGCGGTAATCCGGTTGATCCTCATGATGCCATCGCATCGACACAGGTCATGGATGCAGCTCGCTTGAGCGCCAGTGAAGGGCGGGTTGTGGTGTTGTAATCATCGCGTGCCACGCTGCACATTCAAGCCTGCCATCGGACAAAGCCCGACGCCTGACAAGCGTCGGGCTTTGTCGTATGTGCAGCCGAATAAAAATGAAATGGAATAAAATTCTAAAATCAGTTGAATTGGAAAATATTTTCCAATAGAGTCTTTTTCAGGTTACCGACTATCGAATCACTCGGGCTTTGAAGGTCTTTCAAGTCACGAGATGCACACCAACAAAAACAAAACAAAAGATAGGTACTGTCGATGAAAACCCCTACCTCTGGCCTCACCGCCAAGCGTTCTGCCACCTCTTCATTCTGGATTCGGACCATGGAGCGATTTCTCACAATCGTTGCCTGTGGCATGTGCGTGCAACACAAGGACGCGCAACTGTTCTGCATTCCCGGAGCGACCGGGATCCGCCTGTCACGCTGATTCGCTGCATCCGAACAACAATAATTTGGAGACAGATCCTCATGAAGACCAAGATTGCTTTGACCTCATTGGCCATGGCGCTGATGTTGGGCAGCGGTGCAGCTTTGGCCGATATCAAGATCGGTGTGGCCATGTCGCAGTTCGATGACACCTGGCTGACCTACCTGCGTGACGACATGAATGCCAAGGCCAAAGCCATGTCCACGACCGAGAAAGTGGACCTGCAGTTCGTCGATGCCCGCGCGGACGTCAACAAACAGCTCGACCAGGTCAAGGACCTGATCAACAAGAAAGTCGACGCCCTGATCGTCAATCCTGTCGACACCGCTGCCACTGCACGGATCACCAAGGACGCGGTCGCCGCCGGCATCCCGCTGGTCTACGTCAATCGCCGCCCTGACGATCCGAAACTGCCAGCAGGCGTCGCCACCGTTACGTCGGATGACATGGAGGCAGGTCGACTTCAGGCGCAATACATCGCCGACAAACTGAAAGGCAAGGGCAGTGTCATGATTCTTCTGGGTGACCTGGCCAACAACTCCACGCAAAACCGCACCAAGGGCATCAAGGAGGTGTTGGCCAAGTACCCGGACATCAAGATAGATCAGGAGCAGACCGGCATCTGGCTACGCCAGAAGGGCATGGACCTGACCAACGACTGGCTTACCCAGGGCCGTAAATTCAACGCGGTGCTGGCCAACAACGATGAAATGGCCATTGGCGCGGCGATGGCGCTGAAGCAGGCAGGCGTGGATGTGGATAAAGGCAGCGTGTTAGTCGCCGGTGTCGACGGTACACCAGACGGGCTCAGCGCCGTTACCAAGGGCGACCTCGCAGTCTCCGTTTTTCAGGACGCCAAGGGCCAGGCCGACGGGGCGATTGATGCCGCCGTGAAAATGGCGAAAAAGGAAAAGGTCGAGCCCCAGGCGATCATCATCCCTTATCGCCTGATTACGCCTGAAAACGTCGCCACCTTCAAATAACAGCAATCGGCAGGCCAGGGAGGATCGTTCCTCCCGCAGCCTGCCGCTTGAGGAGTTGTGATCATGTTCGGTTCAGCTACTGCCAACCCGCCCGCACAACGCGATCTGCCGTCCAGTGACAGCGATAGCCCGACGCCGGATGCCCAGCCGCCTTATCTGCTTGAAATCAGCCATATCAGCAAGGGCTTCCCCGGTGTCATCGCGCTCAACGACGTCCAACTGCGTGTGCGCCCCGGCAGCGTGCTGGCGCTGATGGGCGAGAACGGTGCCGGAAAGTCAACGCTGATGAAAATCATCGCTGGCATCTACCAGCCGGACTCGGGCGAAATCCGTTTGCGTGGCAAGCCGATTCGCTTCGAGACGCCACTTTCGGCCCTTCAGGCCGGCATTGCGATGATCCATCAGGAGCTGAACCTGATGCCGTTCATGAGCATCGCCGAGAACATCTGGATCGGTCGCGAACAGCTCAACGGTCTGCACATGGTCGATCACCGGGAAATGCACCGCTGCACTGCCGAACTGCTGGAGCGCCTGCGCATCAGGCTCGATCCCGAAGACCTGGTGGGCAACCTGAGTATCGCCGAGCGGCAGATGGTCGAGATCGCCAAAGCTGTGTCATATAACTCGGACGTGCTGATCATGGATGAGCCGACTTCGGCCATCACCGAAACCGAAGTCGCTCACCTGTTTTCGATCATCAACGACCTGCGCGCTCAGGGTAAAGGCATCATCTACATCACCCACAAGATGAACGAAGTCTTCGAGATTGCCGACGAAGTAGCGGTTTTTCGCGACGGCGCCTATATCGGCCTGCAGCGCGCCGAAAGTATGGACGGCGACAGCCTGATCACCATGATGGTGGGGCGTGAGTTGACCCAACTGTTTCCCGAGCGGGAAAAGCCGCCAGGCGAAGTGCTGCTTTCAGTCAGCAACCTGTGCCTGAACGGCATTTTCAAGGACGTGAGTTTCGATTTGCGTGCCGGAGAGATTCTTGGCATTGCCGGATTGATGGGGTCGGGCCGGACCAATGTGGCAGAGACCCTGTTCGGCATAACCCCCAGCGACAGCGGCGAGGTACGCTTTGATGGCACTACGGTACACATTGCCGACCCGCATCAGGCCATTGAACTGGGTTTTGCGCTGTTGACGGAAGACCGCAAGTTGACTGGGCTGTTTCCATGCCTGTCGGTGATGGAAAACATGGAAATGGCCGTGCTCGCCAACTATGCCGGCAACGGTTTCGTGCAACAGAAGGCACTGCGTGCGCTGTGCGAGGACATGTGCAAAAAACTTCGGGTCAAGACCCCGTCACTGGAGCAGTGCATCGACACCTTGTCGGGCGGTAACCAGCAGAAGGCGTTGCTGGCACGCTGGCTGATGACCAATCCCCGGGTACTGATTCTGGATGAGCCCACCCGCGGCATCGACGTAGGGGCCAAGGCGGAAATCTATCGCCTGATCTCCCTGCTCGCCAGTGAAGGCATGGCCGTCATCATGATCTCTTCAGAGCTGCCGGAAGTCCTCGGTATGAGCGACCGGGTGATGGTCATGCACGAAGGCGAAATGATGGGCATCCTCGATCGAGGCGAAGCGACCCAGGAAAAAGTCATGCATCTGGCCTCCGGCCACAAGGTTCATTGAGTTCGCACTACAGGGCTCGGTAGAAGAAGAACAAAAGGGGAACGAACATGAGCAACGCGATTTCGCAAAACAAACCAGCCTTGGCACCGACCAGGAACAAACGGCGGCTGCCAACCGAGCTGAGTATTTTTCTGGTGCTGATCGGTATCGGTCTGATCTTTGAGCTGTTTGGCTGGATCGTCCGTGATCAGAGCTTTCTGCTCAACTCCCAGCGTCTGGTACTGATGATTCTTCAGGTGTCGATCATCGGCTTGCTGGCCATCGGCGTGACTCAGGTGATCATTACCACAGGCATCGACCTGTCGTCCGGTTCGGTGCTGGCACTGTCAGCGATGATTGCCGCGAGCCTGGCGCAAACCTCGGACTTTTCCCGGGCAGTATTTCCTTCCTTGACCGACCTGCCCGTGTGGATTCCGATCGTGGTCGGGCTCGGAGTCGGGCTGCTGGCGGGTGCCATCAACGGCAGCATCATTGCCATAACCGGTATTCCGCCATTCATTGCCACGCTGGGCATGATGGTCTCCGCGCGTGGCCTGGCGCGCTTCTACACCGAAGGTCAGCCGGTGAGCATGCTCTCTGACTCCTACACGGCTATCGGACAGGGCGCGATGCCGGTGATCATCTTTCTGGTGGTGGCGGTGATCTTCCACATTGCCCTGCGTTACACCAAGTACGGCAAATACACCTACGCCATCGGCGGCAACATGCAGGCTGCGCGTACTTCCGGGATCAACGTCAAGCGCCACCTGGTTATCGTCTATAGCATCGCCGGGCTGCTGGCCGGGCTGGCAGGGGTGGTTGCCTCGGCACGTGCCGCAACCGGGCAGGCCGGAATGGGCATGTCCTATGAACTGGACGCTATCGCTGCCGCAGTCATCGGCGGCACCAGCCTGTCCGGTGGAGTAGGGCGAATCACCGGCACTGTGATCGGTGCGCTGATTCTCGGCGTAATGGCCAGTGGTTTCACCTTTGTCGGCGTAGACGCTTATGTTCAGGACATTATCAAAGGCCTGATCATTGTAGTGGCGGTGGTAATCGATCAATATCGCAACAAGCGCAAGACCAAGCGCTGATATTCAATAATCTGCATCAAAGGGCCTTTTCAGGCCCTTTTGTGCGTTGAATGTTGCAGGAACCGATTAGCTGTCAGCAGGTCAGAGCCTCATCAAGCAGCATGCTGGCCGGGTCTTTCGCCCGCATTTCAAGGGTTTTACGGCAATTGTTGTACAAAAATCCTTCAATTGTGTTGCCGAGCCCGCTAGCCGGCCTTAGACTGCCGCCCCTCGTAAATTGAGTGCCAGGTGGCGCTTGGAGATTATTGGTTTGCACGGCAACGTCAAGCCGCTCCTCAATGCACGTTTTTTTATAGAGAAATAAATGACAAAGGAAAAGTTGCTGGCCATGCCGGCCGATGACTACATGAACGCCGAGCAGCACGCTTTCTTCGTCGAGCTGTTGCAGGGCATGAAGGTCGAGATCCACGAGCGAATCGAGCAGAGCCGTATTGCGATCGAGAGCCTGGACACGCCTGCCGATCCTGCAGACGCCGCTTCGGTTGAAGAGGAGCGTCACTGGCTGGTCAATGTGATCGACCGCGACCAGCGCATGCTGCCCCAGTTGGAAATGGCCCTCTCGCGTATTGCCGACGATACCTTCGGCTGGTGCGATGACAGCGGTGAGCCAATCGGCCTGAAGCGTCTGCTGATCAGCCCGACCACCAAATATTGCATCGAGGCGCAAGAGCGCCACGAGCAGATCGACAAGCACCAGCGCCAGGCCTGATACGCAGGCAGCAGCTGAGTGACCGAACCGGGAGGCAAGCGATTGCCTCCCGGTTTTGTTGTGCCCGGAATTTGTCCAAAACGTATTGCTCGCTACGACCAACGGGGCATGGCATAAGGCCGTTATCTAGCGTTTAATAAACGTAATAATGATAAATACCGATGGGGTGACGCAGCATGGCCGAGAACCTATCCATGGCAGCCGGATTACCACTGGCCGATGCTCGCGGCGCTGCGTCGAAGTGGTGGGTGCCAGCGGTGCAAAGTGTCGTGTTGTGCCTGCTCTTCGCCGCAATGAGCGTTATCGGTTTGTCTCTTTATATCGTCATTCCCGCAGCGCTGCTGGTCGCCTGGCTGCCGCTTTTGTTGCGCAGAAGGCAGCCTGGCCTGCAAGTCGAGGCAAGTGACAGTGATATCGCGCTGCTGACCCGCGACCTGTCGCGCACCACTAGCCACAACGCATTGTCGGCCGCTCAGGTGGCATTTTCTGTCGGGCAACTGGCGGGCAAGGTGCAGTCGCAGCTGGGTGCTGCCGGACAGATAGTCAACAGCGCCGAACAGATGATTGCGACCGAGCAGCAGACTGCCCAGTTGAGTCAACAGGCATTGGTTGCAGCCAGTGAGGCGCGCCAGCGCAGCGAATCAGGAAGCGGCGTTCTGAATGAGTCTATCGAGCGCATGCACCTCTTGAGCAAGCGTGCTGTCGGCAGTCGTGAGTTGATCGAGGCGTTGAGCCAGCGCAGTGAAGAAATCCAGCGTGTGACGCTGGTCATTCAATCTATCGCCAGCCAGACCAACCTGCTGGCGCTCAATGCGGCCATCGAAGCTGCCCGGGCAGGTGAGCACGGGCGCGGTTTTGCGGTGGTCGCTGACGAAGTACGCGGGCTTGCGGGCCGTACTGCCAGTGCTACCGGGGAAGTCGGGCAGATGGTGGCCGATATCCAGCAACGCACCGCACAGGTGGTGGAGCAGATTCGCGAGCTGTCTTCTGATCTCGATGCGGGGGTCGAGCAGGTCGAGCTGACCGGACAGCATCTGGGCAATATCGCCCGGCTTGCGATCGAGGTGGAAAGCCAGGTCAGCGAAATTGCTCAAGGCGCGAGGAGCAACCAGGACCAGTTGGCCAGCCTGTTCGATGCCGTCGAGCACATGCGCAGTGATCTTGCCGTCAGCGATGAACAAACCCGGCAACTGGCCAAAGCCGCAGTACAGATGGAGGGGCAGGCCGAGACCATCAGCCAGCGGCTGGCTCAGGTCGGTCTGGATGACTATCACCAGCGTATTTACGACCTGGCCCGCGAAGGTGCGCGGCTGATCGCGGAAAAATTCGAGGCTGACATTGTGCAGGGGCGCGTCAGCCTGGATGACTTGTTTGATCGCAACTACAAACCCGTCCCCAATACCTCACCCACCCGCTTTACCACGCGTTTTGATCGTTACACCGATCAAGTATTGCCGGCATTGCAAGAACCGTTGCTTTCGCGCCATGAAGGTCTGGTATTCGCTATTGCCTGCACGCAGCAAGGGTATGTGCCGACGCACAACAACGCTTTCAGTCAGCCTTTGACCGGCGATGCGACGGTGGACAATGCGCGTAATCGAAGCAAGCGCAAGTTTGATGATCGTACCGGCATTCGCTGCGGCAGCCATCAACAGCCTGTTCTGCTGCAAACCTACACCCGGGACACCGGCGAACTGATGCACGACCTGTCTGTGCCTATTGTGGTCAACGGGCGACATTGGGGTGGTCTGCGCCTTGGGTACAAACCGCAAAGCCGCTGATTCTTTAAAACAGGCGGCTCAGGTTAGATCAAGTATTAAATAACCTGCCCGGTTGGTTTTTCTGTTTGGTGAAATTGCGGGTTCTGAAACCCGTTTGCACAAACGTGTAGGTGTTTGTTTATAAATAATAAATACCTGACGACAGAAGTTGTAGGAATACTCTGAATACGCGCTGCATGACTTGACTGATCACCGTCTTTAAGCAAGCTGTTTAAATCAACGTTATTTACGTTTTGATTTAAGTGCGGCCTTTTCTTGGCCTGCCTCTAGGGATGGAAAAGATATGAACGATAAATGGAGTGTCGAACAAACAGCAGCAATCTCGGATGTGGTAACGCGGCGTGTTACCGCACGGATCGGAATTTTCTTCGACGGCACGGGAAATAATCGCGTCAACAGCCAGATCGGGGCTGACTGTCAGGCACTGATTGAAATGAATGATGGTCAGCACATTAAAGAGTGTGCGGGTCGTCATGTTCATCCTGGCAGTAGTTATAGTAATGATCTGAGTAATATAGCCAGGCTGGTTGATCTTTATCGGCTGCAACGTGTTGCCGAAAATGACAGTGCAGGCTTGAAGGTGTACTACCCGATCTATGTAAGCGGGGCGGGTACTACCTCCGGCGGGCGTGATTCGGTATGGCCGGGACAGAGTTTCGGCCGTGGCACCACTGGTGTGATATGCAAAGTGGAAAATGCATTCAGAAAGCTTGAAACGGTATTGAAGGCATTTCCACACGACAACCCGGATTGTGTACTGGAAGCGCTTGAACTGGACGTATTCGGCTTCAGTCGAGGGGCTGCGTCGGCCAGGCACCTGGCCAACGAAATCCTGAAACAGCGGGCAGGAATGCTTGAGCCGATACTTCAAAGCCGCAAAGTCAGGCTGAGTGAGCATTTCAGCTGGCGCAACGGCAGTGTACAGCTCAAGGTTATCGGCCTGTTCGACACGGTCGCCGCCATCGGCAGTTTCAGGGATATGGGTAATACCCGGTACGCGAGCAACAGGAGGGTCAATCTGTACCTGCCGCCGGGTTGTGCCCAACAGGTGCTGCATCTGGTTGCTCGTGATGAATCACGGCGCAACTTCGCGCTTAACAGCGTCCTGCCGGAATGGCCGAAAGAAATCGTTTTACCCGGTGCCCATTCCGATATCGGCGGTGGTTATCCTCCTCAGATGGAAGAAAGCGTGTTGCTCACGCGTCCGCAAAGCAGCCTGGTCAACCGTGACAGCCCATGTGAGGCGGCGCCTTGCTGGAAGAACGCCCAGGCCCTGTTAAGTGCCATGAGCCGGGATGACTGGATCGACCCGCTGGACAGACAGGCATTTCTGAGGGTTCAGACCTGCGAAAGCAAATGTTACCCGTGCAGAAAAAACCTGAGTGGCATGAAAACGATCGTTACTGCAGTGGGTATGAACCGCCAGGTCTTTGGTCACTTGTCGAGGGTGTCGTTACAGGTCATGCATGCACTGGCCTGTGATGAGGGGGTACCTTTCGACCCGGTGCCGAACAGCCCTGAATTTCAGCTTCCTCCCGAGCTCGAAGGCATTTCAGCCCGCCTGATCGATTATGCGCGAGGCGGGCCTTACTTACTGGACAGTCATGAAGAGCAGCTATTGCGCTGGCGCTATATCCATCAGTCTGCGCACTGGAACGCAGTGGTCGGCAGAATGGGCACCTTTAGTGACGCTGTTTTTGTGCATGCCCCGCAACCGGGTGGCAGGACATTGCACCCCAATGTCGGCCAGCCCGGTTATCCGCAATAGGAATCAACGCCCGAGTGGTTCACTCGGGCTTTTTGTGAAGGCGCACATTCAGTTCGTCGACCACCATCGCCCATTCGGCATCCTCATGCAGCTGCTCCTTGAGAAAGTCAGCCTGCCGCGGCGTCCAGAAGTCGGCATCAATCAGCTTCACGTCGTCAGGCAGGGGATGGCTGGCGATGAACGCTTCGATGCTCTCATCGTCCGAATCCAGTGCCAATTGGGCGAACAGGTCGTTGATGGTCGTTGTAGTCTGTTCCATGTCATCTCCTCGCCGGGGGATATCCCCGTCTTCATCAGTTCTTATGGGAGTGGCCGACGCACGCAAGAGTTCGATGCATTTGGCCTTATGAGAAGATGGCCTTTTGTGCTCTGCCTACAAGTGATATGTTTCCAGTATCGCCGAATGCACATTGATCGCCTGGCTGGAACCCGTCCAGCCTTTAAGTCGTGGTCAAGCTGGCCGCCGGTTTCAGGGCTCCAGCGCTTTTGCGACACTGCAGTGTACAAAAGGTATATATCCCGTAGCTGCCATGAGCCGGTAGAATCCGCCACCCGCCTGCACAAGGTTTGCGGTGGCGTTTTCAGCGCTTCCGCGTGCAGCGTGCCGGAAAAAATCCGGTCGCTTGACGCGGTCTATGGATTAACCACTTTCTTGACTGCCCTGACATCAGGCAGCCTCATTTTTATGTTTGAGGGTTTGTACTTTGGCTGTAAGTAATCTGGATACCCATGCCTTGTTCGTGCTCGGCGATCTCCGCGCACAGTTGGTCAAGCAGTTTCAGTCCCGTTTTGTCTACATCACCGAGCAGTCAGCCGAAGGTATTTATATCGCTGAAATCGACACCGAAACCGCTCTGGTCGTCGACGACAAGCCGCGCCTGGAGCTCAAGGTGGGCGATCATTTCCGCGCGTCGGTATTGCCAAGCCGTGAAGGCGGCAAGCTCGAATTGAAATTCCGTGAAATCAAAATGACTGTGTATGGATTGGGCGAATATGCATTCGTCGATATCCCAGAAGGCCACGGCATTGTGTTCAAGGAAGGTCAGGCTGTGGTCATGGTGTTTGCCGCAAAAGAGCAGCTGCAGACCGGTATGAGCAAGGTTCTCAAAGGCGCAGTCGGCAAGGCCGCCAAATGGCGCAAGGGCGAGCTGACCTTCAAGGCCAGCGAGTAACGCTGGCCAGGCTGAAGATTCAGCCGCCTGCCGATTCTCCATTGCCAGTGCCGCTACTGACTTCTGCGGGCACATCGTCACCGGCCATGCGCTTACGGAACAGCGCCGTACGTGCCAGCAGCAGCGTGGTCACAGGCACGGTGATTGCCAGCAGCACCGGAATCAGCCAGGCGTGAATCACCGGCTCTGCCTTCAGTGCAGAGAAATAGATGATCGACGCCAGCGCAACGCACCAGGCGCCCAGCGTCGACGCGAGGGCTGGCGGGTGCATGCGCTGGAAGAAGTCCTTGAGGCGCAGCAGCCCGAGGGCACCGGTCAAGGCAAACAGACTGCTGGCGATCAGCAGCCCGGCGGTCAGTATCTCAGCCCAGAAGGGCACGGTGTTCGGCAGTCCGGTCATTCGATCACTTCTCCGCGCAGCAGGAATTTGGCCAGAGCGAAGGAGCCGACAAAGCCGAACAGGGCAATCAGCATGGCTGCTTCGAAGTACGTGTCACTGGCGTAACGGATGCCGAGCACCAGCATCATCAGCATGGCAATGATGTACAGGTAGTCCAGCGCCAGCACCCGGTCCTGGGCTGAGGGACCCTTGAGCAGGCGCAGCAGGGTGATCACCATCGCCAGGGCGAAGATCAGCAGGCTGATCAGGATCGCGTTGTCGAGCAATGCACTCATTGAAAGATCTCCATCAACGGTCGCTCATAGGTGGTCTTGAAGTGTTCGATGAATTGCGCTTCATCCTCCAGATCAAAAACATGCATCAGCAGCACACTGCGATCCAGCGCCAGTTCCGACCATACCGTTCCGGGTACGACCGTGGTGACCATCGCCAGCGCGGCGAGGCCATGGGCATCGTGCAGGTCCAGCGGGATACGCACGAAAGCCGAGCGTGGCGGACGACTTTCGAGCCGCCATACGCTCAAACCGACCTGAAGATTGGACACCACCACATCCCACCCGACCAGGCACAGAAACTTCAGGATTGTGCCAGGTTTGCGGATGCGCACCGGCAGCGGGCGCAGCGGTGCCATCAGCAAGGGCGCGAGCAAGCCCAGCACCGCACCCAGTAGCAGGTGGCCGGGGCTGATCGACAGGTTCAGCACCAGCCACAACAGCCACAGTGCCAGAGAAAGCAGAGGAGCCGGAAACAGGCGCTTCATGGCTGCCCCTCCGAACTGATTTCCTGGCTGGTAGGGCCGGGTATCGGACGTGTGGCAAGGACCGACTGCACATACTGCTTGGGCTCATGCAGCGCGGCGGCGGTGTCCTGGGTATAGCGCAACAAGGGCTCGGCCTTGAATGTCAGCGCAACGCAGAGGCCCAGCAGGATGATGATCGGCAAGCATTCATTGCGTCGCAGCATCGGCGAAGGGCGCTCGTGTGGTGTCCAGAAGCGCTGTGTGCCAAGCCTGGAAAAAGCGATCAGCGACGCCAGCCCGGAGAAGATCAGCAGGCCGATCAGCATCCATGCCGGGGTCGAGAGCGCTTCGTCCTGCGCGACGTCCAGCCCCAGCGGGTTCATCAACGCGCTGAGCAGCGTGAGTTTGCCGATGAACCCCGATAGCGGTGGCATGCCGATAATCAGCAACGCACAGGCGATAAAGCTCAGGCCCAGAAATGCCATGGTCATGGGTATGACCTGACCGACTACGACTTTCTGCTCGTCGTCCAGGTTGGTGCCGGGTGGCGGATGCAGCGACTCAAGGGTGCGGGGCAGTTGATCCACGTCGTACTCCAGAGGGATCTCGTTGGCCGAGCGGGAACGCTCGACCAATTCGCCCAGCAGGAACATTGCGCTCAGCGCCAGCGTCGAGCTGACCATGTAGAACAGCGCACCCGAAGTCAGGCTCGGCTGGGCAAAACCGACCGCTGACAGCAGAATGCCCGCTGATACCAGTATGCTCAGGCTGGCGAGGCGCTCCAGGCGCTGGGCAGCGATGATTGCAATAGCAGCTGTGAAAATCGTCGCCATGCCGCCGTAGATCAACCAGTCGCCGCCGAAGAATGCCGAGGCCCCGGCCTGACCGGAAAACAGTAGTGTCCACAGGCGTAGCAGGGTGTAAACGCCCACTTTGGTCATGATCGCAAACATGGCCGCTACCGGCGCGCTGGCTGCCGAATAGGCCGGGACCAGCCAGAAGTTCAGCGGCCACATACCTGCCTTGGCCAGAAATGCCGTGGCCAGAATGGCAGCGCCTGCATGCAGCAGGCCCAGATCGGACTCTGCCACTTGCGGGATCTTGATCGCCAGATCGGCGAAGTTAAGCGTGCCGGTTACGCCGTAGATCAGCGCAGCGCCGATCAGGAACAGCGACGAAGCCAGCAGGTTGATCGAAATGTAATGCAGGCCGGTCGACACCCGCGCCCGGCCGGAGCCATGCAGCATCAAGCCGTATGACGCTGCCAGCAGCACTTCAAAGAATACGAACAGGTTGAACAGGTCGGCGGTCAGGAATGCGCCATATAGCCCCATAAGCTGGATCTGGAACAGTGCGTGGAAACTGGCACCGGCCCGGTCCCAGCGCGCCAGCGCGAACAACAGGGCGCAGACACCGATTATGCCGGTCAGCACCAGCATCAGTGCCGATAGGTGATCTACCACCAGCACGATACCGAACGGCACACCCCAGTTGCCTGGCAGGTAGACACCGATCGAACCACTGCTGCCGCTGTGCTGCACCCAGAAAAACAGCACCACGGAAATGCCCAGCCCGAGGATGCTGGAAAACAGATTGATACGTCCCTTGAGCGGCCGATGCTTTTCGCCCAGCCAGAGCATCAGCCCTGCGGTCAGTAACGGCAGCAGGATCGGCGCAATGATTAATTGATTCATCCAGCTCATGCCTTGGGCTCCCGGCCATCTACATGGTCGGTGCCGGTCAGGCCTCTGGAGGCGAGCAATACCACCAGAAACAGCGCGGTCATGGCGAAGCTGATGACAATGGCGGTCAGTACCAGCGCCTGCGGCAGTGGATCAGTGTAATTGAGCAGGTCTTGGGGAATGCCGTCCTTGATGATCGGTTCTCTGCCGATGAACAGGCTGCCCATGCTGAAAATGAACAGGTTGACCCCGTAGGACAGCAGGCACAGCCCCATGACCACCTGAAAGGTGCGTGGGCGCAGGATCAGCCAGACGCCCGAGGCGGCCAGCACGCCGATGGCGATTGCAATGACTTCTTCCATCAGAGGATTCCTTGCGGGTTGGCAACGGGCTTGGGCAGTTGCGTCGGACGGTGGCTGCGCACCGACTGGTGGGCCAGTGCGGTGAGGATCAGCAGCGTCGAGCCAACGACCACGGCGTACACGCCGACATCAAAGAACAGCGCACTGGCAATGTGAATATCGCCCAGAACCGGCAAATCGACGTGCGCGGTGTGCGTAGTCATGAACGGATAACCCAGCACCATGGAGCCGGCTCCGGTCAGAACCGCGCACAACAGGCCTGTGCCCATCCAGCGTAACGGGCGCAGGCTCATTTGCGCCTCGACCCATTGGGTACCTGCCACCATGTATTGCAGAAGGAACGCCACCGACATCACCAGACCGGCCACAAATCCGCCACCTGGCTGGTTATGACCACGAACGAACAGGTACATCGAGATGATGAAGGCAATCGGCAACAGTAATCGCACCAGCGCTGCCGGAACCATCATGAAACCGAGTGCGGTATCGCTGGCACTGCGCGGGTTAACCAGATCAGTCACCACGTCACGGGCCAGCAGGCGTTGCTGTGTGGGCAGCAGAATGCTTTCCTTCGGCGGGCGGAAGCGTCGCAACAGGGCAAACACTGTCAGGGCTACCGCCGCCAGCACGGTGATTTCGCCGAACGTATCGAAGCCGCGGAAATCCACCAGCATCACGTTGACCACGTTGGTACCACCGCCCTGAGGCAGCGCGCGGCTCAGGTAAAAGGACGAAATAGCGTTGGGTGTCTGACGGGTCAGCATGGCGTAGGACAATATCGCCATACCCAGGCCGACAAGAACCGCCAGCCCGAAGTCGCGTATTCGCCGGGTACGAGCGCGCAGGCGCGCGCTCAATGGGGCGACGTCTTCATTGCGTCGCGGCAGCCAGCGCAGACCGAGCAGGATCAGTACCGTCGTCACTACCTCCACGACCAGTTGAGTCAGCGCCAGATCAGGTGCCGAGAACCAGACGAAGGTGATGCAGGTCATCAGGCCGCAGACGCTGACCATGACCAGTGCTGCCAGACGGTGATACTTGCCTTGCCAGGCTGCACCTATTGCGCAGGCAATTGCGATAAGCCAAAGCGTGACAAACACCCCGGAGCCCGGAATCTTCGGCCGGTCGCCCCAGGTCAGGCCACTGAAATACATCGGTATGAAGCCGCCCAGTACGGCTGCCAGTACCAGCAGAAACAGTTGCGGCTGCAAGCGACGAGTGCTGACCTTGCGCTCGAAACGCCGCGCCCAGTGCATCATCACCACCTGACTGCGTTCAAAAAAGCGCTTGCCGTTGAGTCTGCCCACCAGCGGCGGGGCAGTAATGCGCTCGTGCTTGAGAGGTTTGCGCAGCAATAGATACAGGATGATACCGCCAGCCATCGCCACCAGGCTCATAACCATCGGCAGGTTCCAGCCGTGCCAGATCGCCAGGCTGTATTCGGGCAATGTTCCGCCGACTACCGGACGCGCAGCGGCGGCGAGCAGGGGAGCGACCGATTGCGCCGGGAAAATCCCCACGATCAGGCACGTCAGCACCAGCAGTTCTACCGGCGCACGCATCCAGCGCGGCGGCTCATGCGGCAAGTGCGGCAGGTCCTTGGCGGCCGGACCGAAAAACACATCGACCGTGAAGCGCAGCGAATAGGCAACGCTGAATATCCCGGCGATGGTCGCGATCACTGGCAAGGCAATTTCGACCCAGGCAGTGGCGGAAATGAACACGGTTTCGGCAAAGAACATTTCCTTGGACAGAAACCCGTTGAGCAGCGGCACGCCTGCCATCGATGCACTGGCGACCATCGCCAATGTTGCGGTGTAGGGGAGCAGCTTCACCAGCCCACTGAGACGCCGGATATCTCGCGTTCCGCTCTCGTGGTCGATAATCCCGGCGGCCATGAACAGCGAGGCCTTGAAGGTCGCGTGGTTGAGAATGTGAAAGACCGCAGCTACCGCAGCCAGCGGGCTGTTGAGGCCCAGCAACAGCGTGATCAGGCCCAGATGACTGATGGTCGAGTAGGCCAGCAGGCCCTTCAGATCATTCTGGAAGATGGCCGCGTAGGCACCCAGAATCAGCGTGCAGGCACCTGCGCCGCTGACGATCCAGAACCATTGCTCAGTGCCGGACAACGCAGGCCACATTCGTGCCATGAGAAACACCCCGGCCTTGACCATGGTCGCCGAATGCAGATACGCCGACACGGGTGTAGGGGCGGCCATTGCGTGGGGCAGCCAGAAATGGAAGGGAAATTGGGCGCTTTTGGTCAGCGCGCCGATCAGAATCAGGGTCAGTAACACCGGGTACAGGGCATGCGCACGAATCGCGTCGCCGGAGGCCAGGACACGGTCCAGGTCGTAACTGCCGGCCACATGGCCGAGGATCATCATGCCGGCCAGCAGCGCCAGCCCCCCCGCACCGGTGACCATCAGCGCCATGTAAGCGCCGCGCCGTGCATCGGCGCGGTGGTGCCAGTAGCCGATCAGCAGGAACGAGAACAGGCTGGTCAGCTCCCAGAAAAACACGATCTGAATCAGATTGCCGGACATCACCAGGCCGAGCATGGCGCCCATGAAAGCCAGGAAAAACGCGAAGAAACGCGGTACCGGATCATCTGGCGACATGTAGTAGCGGGCGTAGAGCGAGACCAGCGCACCAATGCCCAGCACCAGCATCGAAAACAGCCAGGCGAAGCCGTCGATACGCAGAACGAAGTTCATCCCCAGGCTCGGCAGCCAGAAGTACTCTTCGCGAATAACGCCGCCGTCGGCGATCTGCGGGAACCACAATGCCATCTGGATAGCGCCGATGAGGGCGACCAGACCGGCCAGAAACGATTCTGCGTTACGCGCGTTGTGCGGCAAAAAGGCCGCCAGACAGCTGCCGATGAAAGGCAGAAGCAGTAGAACTATCAGGGACATAGGCTTCTAATCTGCAGGGGAATGTCAAGCATCATACGTGCCAGACACCCCGATACCAAAGGGACTGTTTCCGAAATTTCCTACAAAAAGTGTCTGCTGTTTTTAAGACAGCAAAAAGTTGTCACGGGACATGTGTTTCACGGCGCACAATAGCCGCCGTTCACTCGGCTTTGCGCATGCCATCTTCTTCAGCAAGGCTCTGTTCACCGGGGGCAGAACGCCGCTTCATTTCGCTGACGATCACCCCGGCCACAATCAGTGCTGCGCCCAGCAGGGCGATACCCGGCAAGCGCTCCCCGGCAAGTCTTCCGACAATCCCGGCCCAGACCGGTTCACCGGCATAAATCACGGTGGCGCGTGTAGGCGAAACACTTTTCTGTGCCCAGTTCATCGCGATCTGGATAATCGCACTCATCGCGCCAAGTCCCACCGCGCTAAGCACCAGCAGCCAGGAGAAATCCGGCAAGCGTTCCTGAGTCGGCACGATCATCAGAAAGGCCAGGGCGGAGGCGGTTGCCAGCTGCACCACGGTGACCCGCCGCACATCGACCTTGCCGGCATAGGCGCTGATCATGATGATCTCGGCGGCGATGGCCACCGCGCTGATCAGCGTGACGATCTCGCCGGAGTTGAGTTGCAGAGAAGCACCTTGCGGCCCTGATACCAGCATCAGCCCGGTAAAGGCGAGGAGGATGCCCAGTGTCGGCATCAGGCCCGGTCGACGGCCAAGCACCAACCATTGCAATAAAGGCACGCAGGGTACGTAGAGCGCTGTGATGAAGGCGGACTGGCTGCTTGGGATGGTTTGCAGTCCAATGGTCTGCAAGCCATAACCAAGCATGATCGCGGTGCCGATGAATACGCCGGCCTTGAGTTCAAGAAAGGTCAGTCCGCGCAGCACCTTCATTGAAAACAGCGCTACGATAAGCGCCGCTGCGGCGAAACGCAGACCGACGAAGAGCATGGGGCCGCTGACGGTCAGCGCATGCTGTACCAGTAAAAAAGTGCCTCCCCAGAGCATGGTAATCAGAATCAGAACGGCTTCTGCCTTGCTGATGCGGGGTAATCGGCTGATAGACTTCATGTCAGCTCCAGATTCCTGTGAACGGCTATAAATGACGATGCGCCTGATGAGAGGCTGAGCACCCTGAAAATGGTCTCGAATTGGGCAGTATAATGCGCAACGGTTTGATGTGAGCACCACCATGCACAAAGAAAATTCCCCGCGCCCAGCCGTGTTGCAGCACGTCAGCCAGAACGTACGGCGTTTGCGCAACTGCGCTGACCTCAGCCAGACCGCCCTGGCAGAAAAGTCCGGGGTCAGCCGCCGCATGCTGGTCGCTATCGAGGCGGGAGAGAAAAACGTCAGTCTGGCGACGCTGGACCGGGTAGCAGAAGCATTGGAGGTGGCGTTCAGCGATCTGATCCAGGCCCCCGAAAATCGTGATTACAGCCGTATCAACGAACTGGCCTGGGCGGGTACGATTTCTGGCAGCAAGGCCGTGCTGCTGGCCCGAGCGATTGCCCGCCGGGAAGTCGAGCTGTGGGAGTTCTGCCTGGAGCCCGGCGATGCCTATGTCTCGGAAGCCGATCCGGACGGCTGGAGTGAGCAGGTGTATATCGTAGAAGGGTATCTGACTCTGCGCCTCTCCGATCCTGCGGCCGTGCAACAGATCGGTCCAGGCGAGTTTTTCATGTTCCCCAGCAATCAGCCGCACCGCTATTGCAATGAGGCTGACGTGCCCTTGCGCTTTGTGCGTAACGTCGTGCTCTGACCTTCCTGTTCTTTTATCGCAACTGACCGAGGCGCTGTTCGATGAGTGAAGACCCTAACCAGACAGCTGACATTCTGATCATCGGCGGCGGTCTGAGCGGCACCATGCTGGCGGCGCAGTTGCTACGCAGGCCTGGCCAGCGCCGGATCCTGATCATCGAAACCCGCAGCGAGCTTGGCCGGGGCGAGGCCTACAGCGCAACAGAGCCGGGCCATACGCTCAATGGCAATGCGGCGCGCATGAGCGTCGACCCCGATGACCCGGACGACCTCACGCGCTGGCTGACGGCCTATCTGGCCGAGGGCGGCTGGCCTGAAGCGGCCGCGCAGAAGGTCCCGGTCGCCGAGCTGTTCCCGCCGCGCGGTGTGTTCGGGCTTTATGTCCAGCAGCGATTGCGTGAAGCCCGTGGCGCTGGCGAGGTGTTTGGCTCGACGGCAACGCATGTGCCCGGCGAAGCGGTCGATGTACAGATCGATGAACACGGCGTGAGCGTGACGCTGGCCGACGGTCGTCTATTGCGTGGCAGTCGGGCCGTGCTGGCGACCGGTATGTACGCCGCTTCACGCACACCGCAGCGTGAGTCGAACGCACTGAACGCGGCAGCGCTGGACCCTTGGAATGTACAGGCAATGCAACAGCTCGATGCACAGTCCAGGGTGTTGATCATTGGCTCGGGGCTGACCATGGTCGATGCGCTGGTCTCACTGGAAAAGGCCGGGCACCGCGGGCCGATTCAGATCTATTCCCGGCATGGCCTGCTGCCCCATGTGCGGCGCCAGCCCCCGGAATGGTCTGATTTCCTGGCGCAGGACCCGAGTATCCGCAGCACTCGCCAACTGGTACGCAAGGTGCGCGAGCAGTGCGAGCTGGCCATCGAAAGCGGCATTGACTGGCAGGCCCCGCTGGACACCGTGCGCGCCAACGTCGGCAGGCTGTGGAATCAGGCCAGTGACAGGCAGCGCCGCCAGTTTGTCCGTCATGTACGGCCATGGTGGGAGAGTCATCACCATCGCTCGCCGCCACCCAGCGCCGCACTGCTGGCGCAACTGATCAGGCAAGGTCGGCTGAGCATTGACGCCGCTTCGTTGCAGGCTGTTGCGAGCCTGCCGTCAGGCCAGGTGCAGATCAGCGTGCGTCGGCGCGGTGATAGCGAACCGACGCAGATCGTTGGCGATGCCTTGATCAACTCCACCGGCATCGAGTACGACTGGCGACGCGTGGATCGCCCGTTGCCTCGGCAATTGCTGCTGCGAGGTTTGATTCAGCCCGGACCGCTTGCGCTGGGCATTGCTGCCGACGCCGGTGGCGCGGTGCTCGACGCGCAAGGTCACTGCTCGTCACGCCTGTTCGCCATGGGCCCGCCACTGCGCGGCATGTGGTGGGAAAGCACCGCAGTGACCGACGTGGCGATTCAGGCCAAGGCTCTGGCGATGCGTTTGTCGTGAAGCGCCGCGTGATCAGGAGAGGACGCAGAGCGTCCAGAAAGGCATACCCACGCGGAGCATCGGCACGATAGCGTTCTTGCGGACAGCGCTCGTTCCTCACGCTCCAGCGTGGGAATGCCGTTCATGACGCTCCGCGTCACCGGTCTGGACCTTCACACCGACAAATGCAGCATCCGGTCGCCCTGTATATTTTCACCCGGCCTGCGTTTGTTGACCGCCAGCTCACCGATCTTGATCAGACGAGTGCGTGTCACGTTGCGGGTCAGGCCCAGCAGGCTGGCGGTGTGTACCTGGTTGTGATGGCAGTAGCGATACGCGGTCCTCAGCAACGTGTCTTCGACCTTCTCGTGCAAGGCACCTGCCTGTTCTTCAAACAGCTTTTGGAACGCCCGATTGAGCAACTGTTCGGCTGACTCGTCAGCCGGATTCTGCTCGTCCTGACGCTCGATCCTCAGGTTCGACAGGCGCAGGTCGTCACGCTGAATGACTCCTTCGCGGCAGACCAGCAAGGTGTGATGAATAACGTTTTCCAGCTCGCGAATATTGCCTGGCCAGCTGTAGGTCTTGAGCTTGTGCTCGGCTTCGGCGCTGATGCGCACCGGGCCATGGCGCAGACGCTGGCTGTAGACCTCTATGAAATGCCGGGCCAGCGGCAGGATATCGCCGGGCCGGTCGCGCAGCGGGCTCAATTCCAGATTGACCACGTCCAGGCGGTAGTAAAGGTCCTCGCGAAAATGCCCGGCATTGATGGCTTTTTCCAGTTGTACGTTGGTGGCTGCGAGCACCCGCACGTCAATAGGCACGCTCTTGCGCGAGCCCAGGCGGACCACTTCACGTTCTTGAAGTACGCGCAGCAGCTTGACCTGGAGAGTCATGGGCAGGTCGCCGATTTCATCGAGAAACAGCGTGCCGCCATTGGCCTCTTCGAACCAGCCCGCCTTCGCGCTGATCGCGCCGGTGAAGGCGCCTTTCTCGTGGCCGAACAACTCGGCCTCGATCAGGTTCTCGGAGAATGCTCCGCAGTTGACCGCCACGAACGGTTTGTCGCGACGGGCACTCAGTTCGTGGACGTGCCGTGCCACCAGTTCCTTGCCAGTGCCGGTTTCACCAATGATCAGTACGCTGGCATCGCTGGGCGCCACCTGGCGTACGTGAGCGAGCAGATCCTTGGATTTGGGGTCCTCGAATACCTGCGCAGTGGCTCTGATCGAGGTCGCCAGCGCAGGCGAGTGCGGTAAGGTCAGCAGTTGCCCTGACATCACTTGGCCTGCGGGGGCAGATCGTTGGCGATCATTTCGCCGAACGGGCCCGTCAAATTGGTGATGCCGCGCCCGGCGAGGCTGGCGTAAGGCTCAGGCAGCAGCGGGAAGACCAGTTCGGCAAAGCGGTACGCTTCTTCCAGGTGCGGGTAGCCCGAGAAAATGAAGCTCTCGATGCCCAGGTCTGCGTATTCCTTGATGCGTGCCGCGACTTCCTGCGGGTTGCCGACCAGTGCCGTGCCAGCACCGCCACGAACCAGACCCACGCCCGCCCACAGGTTAGGCGCGATTTCCAGGTTGTCGCGGCGTCCGTCATGCAGCGCAGCCATACGGCGTTGACCTTCGGAATCAAAGCGCGAGAAAGATTTCTGGGCCGCAGCGATGGTTTCGTCGCTGATGTGTTCGATCAATGTGCTGGCGGCTTTCCAGGCTTCTTCACTGGTTTCGCGCACGATGACGTGCAAGCGAATGCCGAACTTCACGGTACGACCTTTGCGGGCTGCCCGTTCACGCACATCGGCCAGCTTTTGGGCCACAGCTGCCGGAGGTTCGCCCCAGGTCAGGTAAACGTCCACCTGATCGGCCGCAAGGTCATGCGCGGCATCGGAAGAGCCACCAAAGTACAGCGGCGGATAGGGCTTTTGAATCGGTGGATACAGCGCTTTGGCATTCTGCACGCGCAGGTGCTTGCCTTCGAAGTCGACTGCTTCGCCCTGTAATACGCGACGCCAGATCTTCAGGAATTCGTCGGTGACTTCATAGCGTTCGCTGTGATCGAGGAAGCTGCCGTCGCCACGGTTCTCGTCCGGGTCGCCACCAGTCACCACGTTGATCAGCAGTCGGCCGCCGGATAAACGATCCAGCGTGGCCGCCATGCGTGCCGAGACGGTAGGGGAGATGATTCCCGGACGGATCGCCACCAGGTACTTCAGACGCTCGGTCAATGGCACCAGTGCCGAGGCGATGACCCACGAGTCTTCGCAAGAGCGACCGGTCGGAATCAATACCCCGTAATAGCCCAAGTCATCGGCGGCCTGCGCCACCTGTTTCAGGTAATTGAGGGTGACGGGACGTGCGCCCTTTGTCGTGCCCAGATAATGGCCGTCGCCGTGAGTCGGAAGAAACCAGAAAACGTTCATGACAAATCCTTGGGAGTGATCAGCTGAGTGAAAGCTGACGGGACCAACTGTTGATTCGCAGACAGTTCGCCAACAGCGTTCGGGGTGGGGCCATTTATAGAACGTCTTATTTATTCCGCAAAAGAACGTTAAACCATATTTTTAGATCTTAAACGCATATGTGACTTGAAAAATCCTGATTCTCTTTGCGCGAACCCCTCTACTACAAGGCTTTGACGGCTGTAAGCATCCCGTTAATACAGTTCGCACCAAAAGCCAAAACGTTGACAGTCAGATTGCCAAGATGAAAAACGGGCTGCGCCTGCGCGGATTTTCCGGCACTCGTCAGGCTGTCGAAACTTTTGTTCGACCGGTCCAGTCACTTTTTCAGGATCAACAGGAGTCAGACCATGGCAAGGGCAATCTGGAAGGGCGCAATCAGCTTCGGGCTGGTGCATATACCGGTCGCATTGGTGTCGGCGACAACGTCGACCAGTGTCGACTTTGACTGGCTCGACAAGCGCAGCATGGACCCGGTTGGCTACAAGCGAATCAACAAGGTCACCGGCAAGGAGGTCACCAGCGAAAATATCGTCAAGGGCGTGGAGTACGAAAAGGATCGTTATGTCGTACTCAGCGAAGAGGAAATTCGCTCCGCGCACCCCAAATCGACGCAGACCATCGACATATTCGCCTTTGTCGACAGCCAGCAGATTCCTTTGCAAAACATCGACACGCCTTATTTTCTGACCCCGGATAAACGCGGCGAAAAAGTCTATGCGCTGCTGCGCGAAACCCTTGTCGACACCAAAAAGGTGGCGCTGGCCAATGTCGTGCTGCATACCCGCGAACACCTGGCGGCGGTCATGCCGCTGGAGTCGGCGCTGGTCATGGTGATCCTGCGCTGGCCTGCCGACGTGCGTGAGCTGGACACGCTGGAACTGAGCGACGCAGTGACGGACGTACAGTTGAACAAGAGCGAACGCGACATGGCCAAGCGTCTGGTCAAGGACATGAGCGCCGACTGGCAGCCTGAGCAGTACCGCGACACTTTTCAGGAAAAGATCATGCACCTGGTCAAAACCAAGGCAGACGAAGGCGAGATCGAGGATGTCGAGACGGATCCGGCCGAGGAAGAGCGCAAAAGTGCCGACGTCATTGACCTCACCGACTTGCTGCGACGCAGCCTGGCGGGCAAGGGGGGTGCCAGTAAAGGCAAAGCGAGCAAGCCCGCAGCAAAAGAAAAACCTGCTGACAAGGCCGCGGCCAAGCCCAAGCGGCCCGCAGCCCGCAAGAAAACCAGCAAAGCCTCTTGAGCCAGACGGAGACACCGGACATGGCCAAGCCCGCCAGTGAATACACGCGCAAGCGCAATTTCGCCATCACCTCCGAGCCTGCCGAAAGCACGCGCAAAGGCAAGTCTTCGTCCAAGGCCAAGGCGCTGGGTTTCGTGATTCAGAAGCATGACGCACGCAACCTGCACTACGACTTTCGACTGGAGCTGGAGGGAACGCTCAAGAGCTGGGCGGTGCCCAAAGGCCCGAGCCTGGACCCCAAGCAAAAACGTCTGGCGGTGCATGTTGAAGACCATCCGCTGGACTATGCCGATTTTGAGGGCAGCATCCCGAAAGGGCAGTACGGCGGCGGTGATGTGATTGTCTGGGACCGTGGCGTCTGGCAGCCGCACGGTGATCCGCAAAAAACCTATGAGGAAGGCAAACTCAAATTTACCCTGGTCGGCGAGAAGCTCAGCGGCGACTGGGCGCTGGTGCGCACGCGGCTCACTGGCAGTGGTAGCAAGGAGCAATGGCTGCTGATCAAAGAAAAGGACGCCATTGCACGGCCTGCTGCCGAATATGACATCACTCTGGAGCAACCGCAGAGCGTGATCAGCGGCGCGCACGTAGGGGCAGGGCGTGCAGCGCCAGCGAAGCCAAAAGCCAGCGCCGCAAACGAAAAAGCCAAAGCCGGTGCAGCGAAGCCTGCGCGCAAGCCCGCGCAAAAGAAGTCGAAAACGGTTTTCCCGGAAACCCTTTCGCCGCAACTGGCCACGCTGGTGGATGCACCGCCAGCGGGTGACTGGCTGTATGAGATCAAGTTCGATGGCTATCGCATTCTGACCCGCATTCAGGGCGACGAAGTGCGCCTGTTCACCCGTAACGGCCACGACTGGACCGAACGGCTGCCCGAGCTGGTCAAGGCGCTCAAGGGCCTGAAATTGCAAAACAGTTGGTTCGACGGCGAAGTAGTGGTTCTCGACGAGCAAGGGTTGCCCGACTTTCAGGGGTTGCAGAATGCCTTTGACGCAGGGAACAGCAAAAACATCCTGTATTACCTGTTCGATATGCCGTTCCTGAGTGCGGAGGATCTGCGTGAAGTGCCCCTTGAACAGCG
Source organism: Pseudomonas syringae group sp. 26L6 (assembly GCF_032587815.1). Classification (NCBI taxonomy): domain Bacteria; kingdom Pseudomonadati; phylum Pseudomonadota; class Gammaproteobacteria; order Pseudomonadales; family Pseudomonadaceae; genus Pseudomonas; species Pseudomonas syringae group sp. 26L6. The sequence goes on along the minus strand of NZ_JAWHPJ010000054.1, from coordinate 34,576 downwards.
CCGCGACGCCTTGAAACAAGTGCTCGACGCCCAGCGCAGTCGCCTGCTGCGTTATTCGGATGCGTTTCAGGCCGGGCATCAGGATATTGTGGCAAGCGCTGCGGCAATGGGCCTGGAAGGGGTGATCGGCAAGCGGGCCGGCAGTGTTTATATCGGCAAGCGCAATGCCGACTGGATCAAACTCAAATGCCGGTTGCGTCAGGAGCTGGTGATCGTCGGCTACACCGCCCCACAAGGCAGCCGCTCCGCATTCGGGGCCTTGTTGCTGGCGGTCAATGAAGGCGATGAAGGGCTGGTCTATGCCGGGCGGGTGGGCACCGGCTTCAGTGAGGTGACGCTTGAACAGCTTTATCAACAACTCAAACCGCTGCAGCGCAAGGATTCGCCCCTGGCGAAAAAACTGACCTCGGCTCAGGCCCGCGGCGTGCAGTGGGTAGAGCCGCAGCTGGTCTGTGAGGCGGAATTCGCCCAGTGGACCCGCGAAGGCATTGTGCGACAAGCCGCATTTGTTGGGTTGCGCAGTGACAAGCCTGCCAGTGAGGTGGTGCGCGAAGACGCTCAGCCCGCCAGGGTTGCCAGCCAGACCCGGACGCAATCGACATCGGCGGCGCCGCGTTCAGGCAAGAAAACCGCTGCCGGCAAAGGCAAAGTGGACGTAGCGGGCACGGGCATCAGCCATCCGGATCGGGTGATCGACAGCAAGACCGGCACCAGCAAGGTCGAACTTGCGCAGTTCTACGCGTCTATTGCCGAATGGATTCTGCCGTATCTGAACAAGCGTCCTGTGGCATTGTTGCGTTGCCCGGAAGGCATCGACGGCGAGCAGTTCTTCCAGAAGCACGCCGAGCATCTTGCGATTCCACACATCAAACAGCTGGATCGTGCTCTGGACCCCGGGCATGCCGCGCTGATGGAGATCGATTCATTGCAGGCGCTGGTCGGTGCCGCGCAAATGGGGGCCATCGAGTTGCACACCTGGGGCGCTACGCGTGACAGGATCGAAACGCCGGATCATTTTGTACTGGACCTTGATCCCGACCCGGCGCTGCCCTGGCGCAGCATGATCGAAGCCACGCAAATGGTGCTCGCCGTGCTGGAGGAACTTGGGCTGGAAGCTTTTCTCAAGACCAGCGGTGGCAAGGGCATGCACATCATCGTGCCATTGGCGCGGCAGGCTGACTGGGACACGGTTAAAGCCTTCGCCAAGGCTATCGCCGAATTCGTCAGCCGTCAGTTGCCCGAACGCTTCACCGCGACCATGGGGCCGAAAAACCGGGTAGGGAAAATTTTCATTGATTACCTGCGCAACAGCCGTGGCGGCAGCACCGTGACTGCGTATTCGGTGCGCGCCCGGCCAGGTTTGCCGGTCTCGGTGCCGATTGCTCTGGATGAACTGGCAGGCCTGAAATCCTCGGCGCAGTGGGACATCACCAACCTTGAGCAGCGTTTAAAGAAACTCAAGGCCGACCCGTGGGCAGGCTACAGCAACCGCCGCAAAATCACGCAAAAGATGTGGAAGCAGTTGGGGGCGAAACGGCCCTGACACACCCTGTTTCTTTGGTTGTATGGCCGACATGCCAGGCATGTCGGCCTCAGGCTTGAGGGTCAGAGTATCCGGTACAGCAATCGCTCGACCCGCACACGGCTGACGCGCTTGAGGAATTTGCGTACCCCTTCGGGATAATTGGCCAGTGTGTCGAGTTCGTCGTACTGGTTGACGCGTTGGGTGTTGCGCATCAAATGGGCGATTTCCGCCTCGCGCGTTTCGCTCCACTGGCCCTGCGGATCATCGATCAGCAAGGCGTTTTCCAAATCAAGATTGAAGGCGCGAGGGTTCAGGTTGTTGCCTGTCAGCAGTGTATAGCGCTGATCGACCCAGATGCCTTTGAGGTGGAACGTATTATCGCCGTGTTTCCACAGGTGCACGTTGAGGCGGTTCTGCGCGATTGCCTTCTGATGCTTGTGGGCAAAGCGTCGCAGGCTGATTTCATACAGATAGGGCAGGGCCGAGATCACCTTGAACGGCTCGTCCGGGTCGATGAAGAAGTCGTTGGCAGTTTTGTCACCAATGATGATATCGACCTGCACACCGCGCTTGAGCGCCCGATTGATTTCGCGGGTGACCGCCACCGGCAGGTTGAAATACGGCGTGCAGATGGTCAGCTGGATCTTGCTCGAGGCGATCAGGTCGCAGATGGCACGATTCAGATTGTTACGCGGCCCGACGCCCAGCAGCGGAATCACCCGCAGCTCGCCGTTTTCCTTTTCGCCTGCTGAAGTGTCGTACGCAGCGCGTTTCAGATCCGCACGAAAAGCGCGAATCTCGCTGCGAATGCTGCGCGAGCCAGGTGGCGATTGCAGGTCGAGGCGGTGCACCGCCGGTGAAGGGAGTATTTCGCGCTGCACCAGGTTCTGGAAAGCGTCGGCCAGTGGCGCACTTTCGATCAGGTGGTAACGGTCCAGACGATATTTGTCGAGCTTGTGCAGGTAGACGTTGTTGATGCTTGCGCCACTGTAGATCACACAATCGTCGATCACGCTGCCCTTGAGGTGCAGCACGCCGAATAGCTCACGGGTTTGCACCGGCACGCCGTAGATCGGCACTTCTTCATCGTATTCAAGGTTCTGCGCCTGATACCAGGTCGAGTTGCCCGGTTGCCGCCCGGCACCGATCAGGCCCCGCTGCGCGCGGAACCAGTCAACCAGAACCACGACATCCAGCTCAGGCCGTGCGGCCTTGGCCGCGTACAGTGCGTCGAGGATCTCCTGACCAGCTTCATCCTGTTGCAGATACAACGCGATGATATAGATGCGCCGGGTGGCCGAAGCGATCCTTTCCAGCAGACAGCGCCGATAGTCGGCGGCAGAAGGAACAATGGAGATTGCACCGCTTGGCAAGGCAAAACCACGAAGTGCTGCCAGTGTCGAGCGTCGGAAAGTGGATTGCATAGGCCTCTCGATGGGAAAACCAATAGCGTACGAGCTTACACGAGAGTCGCACTCAGGTGGCTGTCCCCTACCTGTTTCAAAGCATTGCTGTGTGAGACGTAGCGATGAGCGTTGGTTATGTGACGCCCTGCACATAAATTAATGATAAGCATTCCCAGTAACATGTGGTAGCATTTCGCATCCACTGAGTCGGTCATCTCCAGGAAGGTTTCTTCCGATCTCGCTCATCTCGTCAGCAGGACCTTTTCATGCACACCCCATCGATCCCGATGCGCCTCACGTTGCTCGCATTTTGCTGTTCCATTGGTTCTCCGGCCTGGGCCGCTATTGCTGCCGCCAGTCAGCAGGAAGGCCCGATGGTTCTCGGAGAGACCGATATCAGTGCCGACAAGGCCGACCCGCACGCGCTACCGCCTGTGTACGCAGGAGGGCAAGTGGCTCGCGGCGGGCAGTTGGGTGTTCTGGGCAATGCCGACGTCATGGACGTGCCGTTCACCATGACCAGCTACACCGAACAATTGATCGAGGACCAGCAGGCCGAAGACGTCGGTGATGTGCTGCTCAATGATGCATCGGTTCGCCAGTCAAGCGGCTATGCCAACGCCTCGAAGATCTTCGTCATTCGTGGCCTCAAACTGACCACCGATGATATTTCCTACAATGGCCTTTACGGCGTGCTGCCACGCCAGATCATCTCCACCGATGCGCTGGAACGGGTTGAGGTTTTCAAAGGCCCCAATGCCTTCATCAACGGCGTAACACCGACCGGCTCCGGTATTGGCGGCGGCGTAAACCTGCAACCCAAGCGCGCTCAGGACACGCCGACACGGCGTTTTACCACCGACATCAGCAGCGACGGCCGGGTCGGCGAGCACCTGGACCTCGGCCAGCGCTTTGGCGAAGGCAATCGATTCGGCGCACGCCTCAACCTGTCTCAGCGCGAAGGCGAGACCGGCGTTGAAGACGAAGAGCATCGCAGCAAGCTGTTCGCGCTGGGGCTTGATTATCAGGGTGACAACTTCCGTCTTTCCGGCGATTTTGCCTACCAGAAGCAGCGCATCAATCAGAATCGCAACATGGTGTTCGTTGGCAGTGGCCTGACCCGTGTGCCGCATGCACCGGATGCCGACACCAATTACGCGCCGAACTGGACCTGGACCGAAACCGAAGACACCTTCGGCATGAGCCGGGCCGAATACGACCTCAACGATGACTGGACGCTGTACGCTGCAGCCGGTGCCAAGCACACCCGTGAAAATGGTATCTATGGCTCGCCGACTATCAATGACGCCGCAGGCAACATCACGGCGTCACCGTCTTCCATTCCGCATGACGAAGACAACAAGACAGCCATGGCCGGCATCAACGGCAAGCTGCAGACCGGCGCGGTCAGTCACAAGGTCAACTTCGGTCTGTCCGGCATCTGGACCGAGCAGCGCAGTGCCTACCTGTTCGGCAGTCCGGCTGGCAGCAACCTGTACAACCCAGTGGAAACAACACGTCCTGCGCTGGACAGCTTCTCGGGTGGCGATCTCAGTGATCCCGGTATCGTCGGCAAGAGCCGTATGCGCAGCGTAGCGTTCTCCGACACGCTGGGCTTTTTCGATGATCGCCTGCTGCTGACCGCAGGCCTGCGTCGCCAGCAACTGCGCGTCCAGGGCTACGACTATGGCAGCGGCCCGCGCAACGCACTGTATGACGAGGCAATCACCACGCCGGTCTACGGGCTGGTGTTCAAGCCTTGGCGCTATGTGTCGTTCTATGCAAACCGCATTGAAGGCCTTGCGCAGGGGCCGACGGCGCCGAGCACCGTGACGATCAACCCTGGCGAGGTGTTCGCGCCGGCGCGTTCAAAACAGATTGAAGCGGGCGTGAAGCTGGACATGGGCACCTTCGGTGCAAGCCTGGGTGTATACCGTATTGAACAACCGACTGATGGCTACCAGATTCAGGATGGCAGCGGAACGCGCTACGTCCGTGATGGCGAGCAGCGCAACCGTGGCGTGGAAATGAACGTGTTCGGCGAGCCCGTCAGCGGCCTGCGTCTGCTAGCCGGTCTTACTCTGATGGACACCGAGGTGAGCGGCACGTCGGGTGGCAGCAACGATGGCAACAGGGCCATTGGTGTGCCGACCTTCCAGTTCAACGCGGGTGCCGATTGGGATGTGCCAGGCGTCACGGGCGCAGCCATCAATGCGCGCATGCTGCGCACCGGCGGGCAATATGTCGACGCTGCCAACAATCTGAGCATTCCGACCTGGAACCGCTTTGATCTGGGCGCGCGCTATACCTTCAACGTTGCGCAAAAGGACGTCACGCTGCGTGCCAACGTCGAAAACCTGATGAACAAGGATTATTGGGCATCGGCCAATGGTGGCTATCTGACTCAAGGCGAGCCACGCACCTTGAAGCTGTCCGGCACCATCGATTTCTGATCAATCGGCGCTGGCCGCATCGCAGGATGCGGCCAGCCAGTCGATCAGTAGCCGTTACGCTTCAGAATCGTCTCGATGCTCTCTTTCGCTGGCCGCCCGTAGAACTTCAACAGTTCGGCAGTGCGGTTGGTGAAGAAACCGTCAACTCCATCATTGCTGATCCGCTTGAAGTCCTCTGCGTCGTCCACCGTGTAAGGGTGGATCACCATGCCTTTCTCGTGGGTCAGGTTGTTCATCCAGGGTTTGACCAGGTCCATGTAGCTCTGATCGCCACCCTTGGCCAGTTGCGAAGAAGGGCCGGTGCCGATCGCACCATGAGCCTTGGCCCAGTCAATCCACTTCTGGAATTCCTCCGGCGATTTGACTTCCTGCGCTGCGTAGTAGCTGGCCTTGTCCTTGGCCCCCGAGTCTTTGAACGCGACGCTGGATTTAGGCTCTATCGAGCCTTCGCCAATCCACAGCAGCATGACCTTGGGCACTTTCGGCATTTCTTTTTGCAGGAGTTCCAGGCTCTGCTTCTCGAACGTCTGCAATACCACACGCCCCGGCATGTGCGCGACGTTCACATGACCGGCCGCAGCAGCAGGTCGCTGAGCCAGCCAGCCACGTTTGGTCAGCACCTTTTTAAGATCGGCTTCGACACCGGGAAACTTGTTCGGCACCTTGGTCTCGATATACAGCCCAGGCTTGTTCGCGCCGCCTTCGGCGATATCGATGACCTCATCCAGCGTCAGGATCTGCAACCCGCTGTAGCTTGCGCGCGCCCGGTCGGGGTAAGCCTTGTTGAACCATGAGCCGGCGTCCAGTTGCTTGAGCTCCGCCAGGGTGAAGGTGCTGACCGGGTCCTTGACCCGTGTCGGGAACACTTCGGCAATATTGGTCGTGCGTTCCAGTACGTCATCGTGCAGCGCTATCAGCACGCCATCTTTAGTGCGCTGGATGTCCATCTCCAGATAGTCCGCGCCCAGGTCGCGTGCCAGGGTATACGCCGGAATGGTCTCCTCCGGAGCGTCGAACGAAGCTCCGCGATGGGCGATCACGGCTGGCCAGGGCAGACCGTATTTTTCGCTCAGCACCTTGCCCGGTGCATCCGCCGCCGCTGCCATACCGGATGACAGCATCAGGCCCGACATGACCGCTGCGGCCAGGAAGGTCTTTTTCAACAGGGTTGTGGTCGACAGAGTGGCGGAAAATCCTTGCATGGGCGGTTGGTTCCTTATGGTTGGAAGGTGTTCGACTGCACCAGCCAATACCGTTACTGGTCACAGCGTTGCACGCAACGATAGCGCACTATCGCGTTGGCGAGGTTGCTTGTAACGCAGTCTGTCCGGCAAATGCGTCCACTTCATGAACACCTGGCGTTATCGCGAAAGGTTTTTTTCCAACGAGCGCCATTGGCTCTGCACAAGCGCACCGAGTCGCGTTACTGTCAGCGTTTTGCTGACCGAACGGGAGTGCGCATGACAACGGTATTGGTGCTGGTGGAAAATCTGGACATGTATTTGCCGATTCTGGAAAGCAGCGGTTATCAGTTGATTCGTGCGCCGACGGCCGAACTGCGCGCCGAGGCAATTGCTGCACACGGGAAGAGCATCAGCGCCGTGATGACGCGTGGGCCACTGGGTTTTTTCGCCGAGGAAATGGATGCACTGCCGAACCTGCGTATCATTTGCGTGAGCGGTGCCGGCTACGAGAAGGTTGATTTGCCCGCCGCCCAGGCACGCGGCATCACCGTGACCAATGGTGCAGGCGTCAACGCCGCCACAGTGGCTGACCATACGCTGGCGCTGTTGCTGTCGCTGGTACGCGACATCCCGCAGGCCGATGCGTCGGTACGCCGTAGCGAATGGCGCAAGGTGGTTCGACCGTCGCTGGCAGGCAAGCGCCTGGGAATCGTCGGACTGGGGGCGGTTGGGCTGGCGATTGCCAGGCGTGCAGCCGCGTTCGACATCGCCATCGGCTATCACAATCGCAAACCGCGCACCGACTGCGACTACACCTGGCACGCCACCGCACAGGCGCTGGCTGCGGCGTCGGATTTCCTGATCATTGCCACACCCGGTGGCAGTGGCACGCAGCACCTGATCGATGCCGGTGTGCTTGAAGCGCTGGGCCCTGACGGCTTTCTGGTCAACATTGCGCGTGCCAGTGTGGTGGATACCCATGCGCTGGTCAGTGCACTTCAGAACGAGCAGATTGCCGGGGCCGCGCTGGATGTGTTCGACGATGAGCCCGCTGTGCCGGACGTACTCAAAACGCTGGGCAATGTTGTGCTTACGCCCCATGTCGCAGGCCTGTCGCCCGAGGCTTCCAGAGACAGTGTGCAAATGGTCAACGATAACCTGCTGGCGTTCTTTTCCGGGCAGCCGGTGCTGACGCCGGTAACTGGCTGAAGAAACGTGCAGCGCTGCACGCCAGGCATTGCTGCAATGCCCATTCTGCTGGTTTTGCTGCCTGTTTATAGTCCGCCCGGGTTATACGAAAATCGAACAGGGGGCAGGGCATGGGCACAATCAATAACGTACGCAACACTTTGCAGATCGGGCTGGTGGGCGATTTCAACGCCGATGTGCCAGCCCATCAGGCCATTCCGCTGGCGTTGGCGATGGCGGCTGAGACCGTTCACGTGCCGGTCAGTTTTGAATGGCTACCGACGCCACAGATCGGCAGCGGTGCACGGCTTGGCGAATTCGACGGTCTATGGTGTGTACCGGCCAGTCCGTACCTGGACATGCAGGGTGCGTTGACGGCCATCCATTTCGCACGCGAGCGTCTCGTACCGTTTCTGGGGACGTGCGGCGGCTTTCAGCACGCACTGGTGGAGTACGCCCGCAATCAACTGGGCTGGGCAGACGCCGAGCACGGCGAAACTGCGCCGCAGGCGGCAAACGTCATCATCGAACCATTGAGCTGCTCGCTGGTTGAATCCGTGGCGGCGATTCACCTGCAACCTGACACTTTGATTGCCCAAGCCTACGGCACGCTGAATATCGAGGAGCGTTATCACTGCCGCTACGGTCTGCGTCGTGAGCTTGAGCCAGCGCTGTTCGGCGATGCATTGAACGTCAGCGGCCGCGGCCCTGAAGGCGAAGTGCGCAGTATCGAATTGCAGGGCCACCCGTTCTTCGTCGCCACACTGTTCCAGCCGGAGCGGGCTGCGTTGCAGGGCAAGGGATCTCCTGTGGTTGCTGCGTTCGTCCGCGCGTGCAGCCAGGCCGCGCAGAGGAATCGATCATGATGGCAGCGCGCTTTCCCACACCCTACTTTGCGGTGGTGTTCACCTCACTGCGTACGTCTGACGAGGGGCAGGCGTACGCAGATGCGGCGCAGCGGATGATAGAACTGGCCAGGCAGCAGCCCGGCTTTCTGGGCGTGGAATCGGCTCGCGACGAACACGGACTGGGCATCACCGTGTCCTACTGGAGCGACGAAACCGCGATTCTGGGCTGGAAACAGCATGCCGAACATACCGAGGTCCGTGAGCAGGGACGCGCGCGCTGGTATCAGGCGTTCACCACGCGAATCTGCAAGGTCGAGCGTGATTACTCGTTCAACGGCTGACGATCAGGGCATTACCGGTGGCGTATAGACCAGCGTAGTGCCCAATGCCCAGAGCAGAAACAGCACCAGCGGCGTGTGGACCAGCAACTGCACGAACGAGAAACCGATCAGGTCACGTGCCTTGAGGCCCAGTACGCCCAGCAGCGGCAGCATGTAGAACGGATTGATCAGGTTGGGCAGCGCTTCGGCTGCATTGTAGATCTGCACCGCCCAACCGAGGTGATACTGCAGGTCGTTGGCGACTTGCATCACGTAAGGCGCTTCAATGATCCACTTGCCGCCGCCCGACGGAATGAAGAAGCCCAGAATGGCCGAATAAACGCCCATCAGAATCGCGTAGGTGTCGTGGGAGGCAATGCTGGTAAAGAATGTCGAGATGTAGTGCGCCAGGGTCTGCGCATCAGCGCCTTTGACTGTGGTCAGTAACGCAGCAATCGAACCGTACAGGGGGAATTGAATCAACACGCCAGTGGTGGTGGGTACGGCCCGCGCTACGGCATCGAGAAAGCTGCGTGGTCGCCAGTGCAGCAACGCACCCAGCATGATGAACAGAAAATTGTAGGTGTTGAGCCCGGAAATTGCGGTGATCGCCGGTTTGCTCGAAAACTCGCTGAACAGCCAGCCGACCCCCAGCAGCACCATCAGGATGATCAACAGCGGGCTGTATTCCAGCCATTCGCCCGGCCGTGTGCGAGGTGCCAGTGGCGGCAGGCTGAATGCCGGGTCGACACCGCAGGCTTTGGCGTCACGGGCACTGTTCGGGCCAGGGGCGGTGGCATAGGCCACGATCAGCGATATGACTACCAGCGCGGCGAGCATGACCCCGGATTGCCAGAGAAAGATGGTTTCAGTGAAAGGGATCACGCCGGTTATCGCCAGGATCGACGGCGGCAGACTGGCCGGGTTGGCCTGCAACTGTGCCGCCGAAGACGACAGCCCCAACGCCCAGACTGCGCCCAGCCCCAGATACGCGGCAGCACCGGCTGCGCGATAATCCATGCGCAGGTCGGTACGGCGGGCGAGGGCGCGCACCAGCAGGCCGCCGAACACCAGTGACAGCCCCCAGTTGAGCAGCGAAGCCAGCATGGAAATCAGCGCCACCCATGCCACTGCCGAACGACCGTTACGCGGCACAAGGGCCAAGCGGTCGATCAGGCGCACCGCGGGCGGCGAACTGGCCACGACGTAACCGCCGATGACCACGAAGGCCATTTGCATGGTGAACGGAATCAGGCTCCAGAACCCGTCACCGAACGCTTTGGCAGCCTCGGCCGGACGTGCGCCAATGGCCAGTGTTGCCAGTGTGACGATGACCACCGCCAGCGCGGCAAATACCCATGAATCGGGAAACCAGCGTTCAGCCCATGCGGCGCAGCGCAAGGCGAATCGGGCAGAGCGGCTTTCTTCTACGTTGGCGTTGGCGGCCATTGGGGGCACCTCTTTTTGTAATTATTATCGGGGAGTTACTTGAACAGCCGACTATTGCGGACGCAGAGCGTCCAGAACGACAAATCCTGTGGGAGCGAAGAGGCCAGTACAGTCCCTGGATATCGAGTGTTTGAACCAACGTCTTCGTGAGCAAGCTCACTCCCACAACTGTCCGGAATCTGTGGGAGGGGACTTGTCCGCGAACTGCCGGGAACCGGCAGCAAAACGAAATCATAGAATCTCCCACAGAGATATATCCATCCTGCTCGAAGATGCCCGCGTTCAGAAACTCATCTCGATCACATCATCCGGCACAATCAGCCTGCCCGCGGTTTTTGCCACGATTTCTTCCACGCTGACCCCCGGCGCACGCTCGCGAAGGATGAAGGCACCGTTGTCGATTTCCAGATACGCCAGGTCAGTCAGTACCTTGCGGATGCAGGCCGCGCCGGTCAGCGGCAGGCTGCAGCGGGGCAGCAGTTTGGATTCGCCATCTTTCGAGGCGTGGGTCATGGTCACGATGATGTTGTCGGCACCTGCCACCAGGTCCATCGCTCCGCCCATGCCTTTGACCAGCTTGCCGGGGATCATCCACGACGCGATATTGCCCTCGACATCCACCTCGAAAGCGCCGAGCACTGTCAGGTCTACATGACCGCCGCGGATCATGGCGAAGGATTCGGCCGACGAGAAAATCGACGCGCCGATACGCGCCGTAACCGTCTGTTTGCCAGCATTGATCATGTCAGCGTCTATGGTGTCTTCGGTCGGAAATGCGCCCATGCCCAGCAGACCGTTTTCCGACTGCAACATGACGTCGATGTCGTCCGGTACATAGTTGGCCACCAGGGTCGGAATGCCAATGCCCAGGTTTACGTAATAACCGTCCTTGAGTTCACGGGCGACGCGTTGAGCCATTTGTTCGCGAGAAAGTGCCATGGTCTGAAATCTCTTTGTTGTTGTATGGCCGAGCTGCTCTGTCAGGGTTTTCTGACGGTGCGCTGTTCAATGCGCTTTTCGAACGTGCCCTGAATCACACGGTCGACGTAAATGCCAGGCGTGTGGATCTGCGTCGGCAAAAGCACACCTGGCTCGACGATTTCCTCGACCTCAACCACCGTGATTCGTCCAGCAGTGGCTACTACCGGGTTGAAGTTCTGCGCGGTGTGACGATAGATCACGTTGCCGAAGTGGTCGGCTTTCCAACCCTTGACCAAGGCGAAGTCGCCGGTGATGGCCTCTTCCAGGATCACATTGCGGCCATTGAACTGCCGGGTTTCCTTGCCTTCAGCCACTGGCGTGCCATAACCGGTCGCGGTGTAGAACGCAGGTATGCCCGCGCCGCCTGCGCGCAGCTTTTCTGCCAGGGTGCCTTGCGGGGTGAGTTCGACTTCCAGCTCGCCGCTGAGCAACTGCTTTTCGAACAAGGCGTTTTCGCCCACGTAGGACGAAATCATTTTCCGGATCTGCCGGTCCTCAAGCAGGATGCCCAGGCCGAAGCCGTCAACGCCACAGTTGTTGGAAACGACGGTAAGGCCCTTGATGCCCATACGCTTGATCTGCGCGATGAGGTTTTCCGGAATGCCGCACAGACCGAAGCCGCCGCAGAGTACCGTCATGTTGTCGGTCAGCCCGGCAAGGGCTTCTTCGTAGGTCGTTACTCGTTTATCGAGTCCAGCCATGATGATCCGCCTTTTATAGTTGTTGACCGACAATCGCACTGTCGGAGGATCGGGTGACTTGCATCTTCTCTCGCAGCGACTGATTTGTTAATTTTGTTTTTCTGATCAATTGATAAGAAAAACAAATATATGAACGTCAAGCAGCTTCGGGCTTTTCTGGCGGTGGCGCAGTACCTGAGCTTCGCCCAGGCCGGGGAACGACTGAACATCTCGCAACCGGCGTTGAGCCTGACCGTCAAGAGCCTTGAGGAGGACCTTGGCGGTCAATTGCTGACACGCACCACTCGCAACGTCGGCCTGACACCCGAGGGCGAAACCCTGTTGCCGCTGGCGCGCCAGTTGCTGGCTGACTGGGACAACACCGAAGAGCTGTTGCGACAGCGGTTTACCTTGCAAACGGGCCGGGTTTCGGTCGCCGCCATGCCGTCGTTTGCCGGCAATCGATTACCGGCAGCGCTGAAGGTGTTTCGCGGGCGCTACCCACGGGTCAATGTCGCGGTGCATGACGTGATCAATGAGCAGGTGCTGGAGATGGTGCGTCACCGCCGTGTCGAGCTGGGCATCGGCTTTGAGCCCGAGTCGAACAACGCGTTGTCGTTCACTCCGTTTTATATGGATCGCTTCGTGGCTGTGGTCTCGAAGGATTCACCGCTGGCCGGGCTTGGCGAAGTGTCCTGGGCCGAGCTGTTGGGCGAAGACTTCATTGCCCTGCAAAGGCCTTCGGCTGTGCGTTTGCTACTGGAGCAGGCCATTGAGCCGATGCACGGCAAACTGGCGGTGGCGTTTGAAAGCCATCAGCTGTCCACCATCGGGCGCATGGTTGCCAATGGCTTGGGTGTCAGCGCGGTGCCGTCGCTGTGCATCGGGCAGATGCAGGAACTGGGTGCTTGCTGCATCGCGCTGGTAGAACCGCGTATCGAGCGCCGTATCGGCCTGATGATGCTGGCCGATCACAAGCTTTCCGCTGCGGCTCAGGCGTTGCGCGAGGTATTGATCGAGGATGCTCGCAATAGTCGATAGCGACTATCACGGCGGATGATTTTTGCTGCGTCGGGGGCGGGCGTAACCTTGCGTCATTCCTGAAACGAAGCCTGCCCCGGAGGCCCCAGATGAACCGTATACTTGCCCTTGCGCTTGTCCTCACATTCACCGTTGCACTGCTCTCCGGCTGCTCCACCCACCATGCTGTCGAGCAGCGTCCCTTCAGCGCCGAAGAAAGCCATCAACTGGCGCTTGAAGACCTTAACCGGCGCGGCCTGTCGTTTGATGAATACCAGGCACGCAAGGCGCAATTGATGGCTGATCCGCAGGCACAGCAGGCGCGCGAATTCGATGATAAAGGCGAAGCAAGCGTTGACCTGAATGTGACTGGCCAGCAGCCACAAGGTTAACAGTCCGCTTTAAAAGAGTTTTTTATCAAACTGTACGGTAATAATTACCGGTCAACTGTCCGTGTGTTTCTTGCAGCGCCTTCTATAGGGTAAGTGCCTGACTCACTGATCTGGACAGGCTGTATGGTGCTCTCTTTCGATTTGCTTCTTGCCTTCACACTCTTCGCGTTCGTCACCTCTATTACCCCCGGCCCGAACAACATGATGCTGCTGGCCTCGGGCGTCAATTTTGGTTTCAGCCGTACGTTGCCGCACATGCTGGGAATCAGCATCGGTTTTTTTGTCCTGGTGCTGGCCGTCGGTTTCGGGCTGGGTAGTGTGTTCAAGGCATGGCCGCTTCTCTACACCATTCTGCGCTATGTCGGCGCCGCTTATCTGTTGTACCTGGCGTGGAAAATCGCCACGTCAGGTCCTGCCTCCGATAACGTCGACAGTCAGGGCAAGCCGCTGAGTTTCATGAGTGCAGCGCTGTTTCAATGGGTCAACCCCAAGGCCTGGATCATGGCGATTGGTGCCATTAGCACCTACACGCCGATGCAGGGCTATTTCTACAATGTGGTGGTGATCTCGGCGGTGTTTGCGCTGATCAACCTGCCCAGTGTCGGCATCTGGGCAGGCTTTGGCAGTTTGTTGCGCAATGTTCTGCGTGACCCGCTGGGGTTGCGCATCTTCAACGGCGTGATGGCCGTGCTGTTGGTGGCCTCGTTGTATCCGCTGTTTGTCGAGCATTGATGCCGGGCTATAAAGCCAGTTGCAAATGCCCGCCGGCCTGCTTGTGACGTGCTTGCAAACGACGTTGCAGGCCGTGATGGAAGTGCTCCAGCCCCTCATGCAGGCGCTCGGTGAGGATTTCGTCCAGGGTGCCGCCTTCTTCGTTGTCGTCGTAGCTGATCTGGGTATCGATGGCGAAGATGCCGTGTAGCACTTCCTGCGATTTGAGCGCCGACAGTACCGGTTTGAGCGCGTAATCCACGGCCAACATGTGCGCGATACTGCCGCCGGTGGCCAGCGGCAAGACCACTTTGCCATGCAGTGCACGCTCGGGCAGTAAGTCGAGCAGGGTTTTCAGTGCGCCTGAAAATGACGCCTTGTAGACCGGCGTACCAATCAGCAGGCCATCGGCTTGCCTGACCGCTTCGATAAATTCCAGCACTTGTGGGCTGTCGAAGCGGGCAAAAAGCAGGTCCTCGGCATTGAAGTCGCGTATGCGCAGCGTGGTGACTTCAACCCCGCGGCTTTGTAACCAGCGGCTGGCATGAGCCAGCACTACGCCGGAACGGGATTTGGGCGAAGGGCTGCCGGAAAGTGAAACAACGAGCATATGGGATTTCCTTGCGATAAGCGTGTGTCTGTAAAGCAGCTTGTGTGCCAGCCTTCGCAAGGTCCGGCGATGGCTCGCAGACATTGGGTTTGCGCGCTTTTCATACCGATGGTGCGGCGTTGCCATGCTGACGAAAAGCCAGCCAACTGTTGAACCACTGTTGCTCAGGCAACAGTTTTGCGTTGTTCGGCGGGCCAAAAAAAATCCCGCAAAACTGCTTGCAGGAAGATTTTCAAAGCTTCGTCAGAGTCAGTTGCGGAACGCTGCGCCGGTCTGCACCACACTGGCCGAACCGAGCAACTGACTGATGAATCGGCTCCAGCGGGTGATATCGGCCGGGCCGACAAATACCACGTCCTGCGCCTTGAGCTCGAACTGCCCCGCCAGCAGGTAGGCGGTGGGCTTCCTGGCATTGAGGTGGTAAACGGTAGACGTCGCTTCGGCAAAGTTTTCCGCACCGCGTATCACATACACCGCATCGCCATCTGCGCTGTCCGGGCTGAGGCCGCCGGAGTTGCCCAGTGCCTCCAGCAACGTCAGGCGGGTGGTGCCGAAGGAGATCACTTGCGGGTTACGTACTTCGCCCAGCACGTAGATCTTGTTTCGCGAATTGCTGTTCAGGTGCAGGTAATCGCCATCCTTCAGGAAGATTCTGCTCAGTTGCGAGTCTCTGCGGTTCAGCGAATCGATGTCGATCAGGTAATCGCGGCCATCGCGGCGCAGGGTCAGACCGGCCAGATTGGCATCGGTCAGGTCAACGCCCGCGACACTTACGGCCTGCACCAGGCTCAACGGAATATTGGTAATAGGTTGCGGGCCGGGCACTTTGAAGGAGCCGGACAGGAGTATTCGCTGACTGTTGTAGCGCAGCACTTTGACGTCGACCTTGACCTCGGTGTATTGCGGCGCCAGTCCCATGCGCAACTGCTCGCGCACTTCGCTCACCGTTCTGCCGCTCGCGCGGATGCGTCCGACGTAGGGGAAGTAGAGCGTGCCATCGTTGAGCACTTCCCGGGTGTTGGCATCCAGCTGGTCCTGCGAGCCTGGCGCAGTCAGTTCCGGGTGTTCGAACACGGTGACCAGCAAGGTATCGCCAGCGCCGATCACGTATTCCGGAGTCTTGTAGTCAAGCAGCGCCTGCGGCAGTGCCCTGGCATCTGCGGTGGCGCGTTGTTGCTGTTGCTGAAGACTTTTCGGTGTGACCTCGACCAGTTGCGCCCGGGGCTCGTCCGGTTTGCCAGTGCTAACGTCGTCCGGCGTCATGTGCTGCCCCGGGGCGAATGCGCAGCCATGCAGCGCCAGGCTGGTGAGCAGTAAAGCAACTAACCTTGGATTCATTGCGTTTTTCCTTTCATGGCATTGCTCCTTTCTTTCGGCGTACCGACGAATTTCGGCGCGTTCGTTCACTCAGGGGAAGCGTCAGAAGGCGTTCTTGTTGACGAAGCCTTTGAACAGCGTCAGCAGAATGATTTTGAGGTCGAGCCAGATCGACCAGTGCTCGATGTATTCCAGGTCGAATTCCACGCGCATGCGCATCTTGTCGAGTGTGTCGGTTTCACCGCGCCAGCCATTGATTTGCGCCCAGCCGGTGATGCCGGGTTTGACCTTGTGGCGCAACATGTAGCCGCTGACCTGCTTGCGGTACTGCTCGTTATGGGCGATGGCGTGAGGGCGCGGGCCGACGATGGACATATCGCCGTGCAGCACATTGAAAAACTGCGGCAGTTCATCCAGCGAAGTGCGCCGCAAAAATGCCCCCAGCGGCGTTACCCGCGCGTCATTGCGCGTTGCCTGAAGCACCACATCGGCGTTTTCCTGGACGCTCATGCTGCGAAATTTCCAGACCATGATGGAACGGCCGTCCAGCCCATAGCGGCGCTGGCGAAACAGCACCGGGCCCGCAGAGGTGAGCTTGATGGCCGCCGCGATGGCCAGCAGTGGCAGGGCGATCAGCAGCAGAATCAGACTGGACAGGACGATGTCTTCGGCGCGCTTTACCAGGCTCCAGGCACCGTCCATGGGCGAATCGAAAATGCTGATACTGGCCAGGCCATTGATGCTTTCACTGCGGGCGTGCAGCAGGTCGAACATGAACACGTCGGGAATCAGGTACACCGAGGCGGTGGTGTCGCTCAAACCGGTAATCAGCTCGCGCAATTGCGGCTCGGCGCTGAACGCGAGGGTGATGTACACCTTGTCTAAACGGCCTGCACGGGCATCCTCTATCAACTGGTCCAGATCACCCAGCACTGGCAGACGACGTTTTTCAGCCTGCAGATTCATCTGCTGCGGGTGCGAGTCGTAAAACCCCAGCAGGTTCAGTCCCATCCACGGCGCGAGGGAGATGGAGCGGGCCAGTCGCTCGCCGACCTGACCGGTCCCGACAATTGCCACCCGGCGCGTATTGAAGCCGTGCCGACGCAGCGTGTGCAGGGCCAGGCGGATCAGCAGTCGATAGCCGCACAGCACCGCAAGCGTCAGGGCGAACCAGCTCATCTGGCCGTTATCGGGCAATTGCGTCTGGTTGAGCAGCAGGCTGTTCAGTGACAGCAGGGTAATGAAGGTCATCGCCCAGTAACTGAAGACCTTGGTCAGTTCGCGCAGGATGCGCTCGCCACGCCATGAACCATATAGCTGGTGATATTCGCTGACCCAATGAAATACCAGTACCGCGAGGATAATGTGCGACCAGGCCTCGGTGCTGTCGGTGACCTGCAGCCCGGTTTGCCAGTAACCGATCAATACGATGATGATCAGGTCCAGCAGACGATGGGCGAGCGACAGCGCTGACTGATGGGCATGCAGAATGCCGCGGACGGAAGTGCGCATTGGAGGGGCTCGCTCAGACGGTTTTTATGGGGACGACACGGCCTGGCAGTTCGCTGCCCGAGACCGGCGCTGGTTGAGCGACGCGGTGCGGGTGGGGCAGGCGAGCCAGATGCACAAGATGCGAGGTGGCCAGACGATTCTCGACGAAGGCTTTGATCTCCTGCTCGAAACGCGCCACCGAAAACCGTTCGGCGTTGGCCCGGCAGGCCTGCGGCGAGATGCGTGATTGCGCAGCTTCAAACTCGCCGATGGCGGCGCTCAGCGCTGCCACGGTTTGCTGCCGGTAGAGCACGCCGGTCGGTTGCGGGTGATCCAGGCCGTGCACGGTCTCCATGATGCCGCCCTTGCCGAACGCTATTACCGGCGTGCCGCAGGCTTGGGCTTCAACCGGGCTGATGCCGAAATCCTCCTCGGCGGCGAAGACGAACGCCTTGGCGCTGCGCATATGTTCCAGCAGTACCGCGCCAGGCTGGAAACCCAGCAGCGTTACGTTAGGCGCCTGCCTGGCAATGGCCTGCGCCTTGGCCAGGTCCGGTCCGTCACCGATCATGACCAGGCGTTTGTCCGGCATGGCGGCGAAGGCTTCGACGATCATTGGCATGCGCTTGTAGGGCACCATCCGCGAGGCACACAGGTAGAAGTCCCCACGCGCGCCTTGGGGGGTGAAACCGAGCGTGTCCACTGGCGGATAGATGACGGTGGAGTCACGTCGATACGCCTTCGAGATGCGTGCGCCGATAAAGCCCGAATTGGCAATGAATGCGTCCACACCGGTCGACGTGCGTTGGTCCCACAGGCGCATGTAATGCAGGACCAGGCGCGCCAGACTGCCCTTGATTCCCTTGCCCAGCCCTGATTCCTGCAAGTACTGGTGCTGCAAGTCCCAGGCGTAGCGAATTGGCGAATGCACATAGCTGATGTGCAGTTGGTCCGGGCCGCAAAGCACGCCCTTGGCCACTGCGTGGCTGCTGCTGATGATCAGGTCGTAGCCGGAGAGGTCCAGTTGCTCGATGGCCAGCGGCATCAGCGGCAGGTAGCGTGAATAATGTTTGCGCGCGCCGGGCAGCTTCTGGATGAACGTTGTTCTGGCTACCTTGCCGCGCAGCTGCGCGCGGTCCTGATCGTTGAGAAAGTCGATGACTGCAAACAGATCCGCATCGGGCCAGACGTTGATCAGTGAAGCAAGCACGCGCTCGGCACCGGCGTAACTCACCAGCCAGTCGTGGACAATAGCAATTCTCATGGGCGTTCCTTGCTGTAATGGCCCGCGCTACTGCGGATGCGACAGGGCGCATCCTGGCGTTACTGTTGTGGGTTCAGGGTTTGCCGGCGGACGACTCGGGTACGACGTGCTGCTTGCTTGGCGACGCAGGAGCAGACTCCAGCAGCGCATCGATACGCTGGGAAAGGCGCTGCGCGGAAAGGTCCCAGGAAAAACGCTGCACGTTATGCAATCCCTGAACACGCAGCGCATTGCGCAACGGCGCATCCACCAGCACGCGCTGCATTGCTGCGGCCATGTGGCTGACGTCCAGCGGGTCGAAATACAGTGCGCTGCCTTGCAGGACTTCGGGAATCGAAGCGGCATTGGCGGCCAGCACCGGGCAACCGCAGGCCTGTGCTTCAAGCGGCGGAATGCCGAACCCCTCGTAAAGCGAGGGAAATACGAACGCTGTGGCACCCTGATATTGGCTGATCAGCTCGGCATCGCTGAGTCGCCCCAGAAAACAGATGCGCGGGTCACGGCAGGCGAGGTGTTGCAGATCAGGGTCGGCGAACAATGCGCTGGCTGCGCCGACAATATGCAGTTGCAGGTCGGTGTGGCCACGCAAACTCAGAAATGCCTGAATCATCCGGTTGAAATTCTTGTGTACGGCGGGTGAGGAAACTGCAAGCAAGTATTTCGGCTGATCGACAGGTGTCGGCCTCGGCGTGAATTCGTCACTGACCGCAGCGGGCACGACCAGCACCTTGTCCTCGGCGTAGCCATAGAACGAGGTTATTTCCCTTCGCGAGAAGTTGCTGCCGGTGATCAGCGTTCTGGCGCGTGACAGCAGAATCGGGGTGATGGTCCGATAGGCCAGACGGAATAGCCGGGTGTAGCTTTGCGGATAGCGCACATAGGTGATGTCGTGGTGAGTCGCTATCTGGTTGCCATAGAACATTGGCCCTGTGTTGCTGACTGAAATCAGCAGCGGGCTGCCCTGACGTTTCAAGTGAAGCGGCAGGTCGATCTGCTCCCACATATGCCCGGTGGAATGACCGATGCACTGGGCCTCCAGTGCGCTGGCACAGTCATGCAGCCTGATGGTGCGCGGAGCGACGAATACCAGATCGTCGCGCAGCCGCTTCAGGGCTCTGCACATATGCTCTGCGTAACGCTGTACACCGCTGACATCCTGGGTGAGGAACCGTGAATTGATGACAATCATCTCGAGCATCCTGCTGATGAGGGTGATCTGGCTGGTGCCAGATCCTGTCCTTGAACGGGCTTGATGGGGCAGATTGCGCCCCTTCACTGTGTGACGTACGTGCGGCGGTCCTGTAGGGTCTGGGCAAAGATGCTTTCGTACTGGTCCAGCATGAGGTCCAGGTTCATCAACGACGCGACGCTGTTGCGCGCCTGGCTGCCGAGGCGCTTAAGCAATTCGGGTTGCTGGTGCAGTTTGAGCATTGCCATCCCCAACGAGTCCGGGTCATCGGGGCTGCACAGCAGACCGTTGAGCGGTTCCTGAATGATTTCCGTCAGCCCGCCCATGCGGCTGGCGATGACTGGCAGAGCATGTGCGCAGGCCTCGACGGCCACCATGCCGAACGGCTCATTCCACAGGGAGGGGACGATTGCCACGTCGATCTGGCGGTAGAAGTCTTCGGGCTTCTGGACGCCGACAAAACTGATGTCCGGTGATGTGGCCATGGCCCTGAAGTGCTTTTCATCAGATGCCTGCCCACGGCCGGCAATCTGCAGGGTGGCTTTGAACGGCAGATGCTGAAACTGATCAATCAACCATCCCAGCCCCTTGTTTGTGGACAGCGTGCCCAGGTAACCGAAGCGCAACGGTGCATCATCGGCGGGTGCCTTGGGCTGCCCCGAAATCGGTGGAGTGAACGGGCTGGCGTTATGCACTACGTAACCCCGCGCGCCTTTGAAATAGCCCTGCGCCTGCAAGGTGTCGAGCATGAAGCGGCTGACACCCACGACCGTGTCGACCTGTTCTGACTGCTGTGCATGATTGCTGCGCAACTGCGTGCACATCGTGCATTGGCGCTGGCAGTTATGACCCTTCTTGAACATGGTGCTGGCCGGGCAGAGCAAGTAAAAGTCATGCAGGACCTGCACGATCGGGCGATTGGCCCTGGTTATTTCGTCCCACGCCGACACCGACCATCCGGTCAGGTTATGGCACACCACCAGCTCCGGTTGCTCCAGTTCCATCACCCGCCCTACGTATTCGCGCATGCCGGCGTTGTAGCGATCACGCCAGTGCCAGGCAAGCCGCGCCAGACGGCCCGGACGCTGGGCCATGAAGTGCCAGTACCGGTTAAGCAGGCCGGCGCGATAGACCTTGACCCGATTGACCTCTGCCAACTGCAAACCGGGCCGGTCGGTGGTGGCCAGCACGGCGACGCTGTGCCCGCGTTGCTGCAAGCCCTCGACAGTACGTTGCAGAATGATCTCTGCGCCGCCGCCGATATCGGGCGCATAAAGGCTGCTGATAAACAGAATTTTCATAACGGGTAGGCCTTGTTCAGGCCCAGCACGCTGGCTTCCCCATCGTGAATGGCGTCGTTGAGCAGGTTCAGGCGCGCATCGGCGTCATAGCGCCAGGCATACAGGCTCAACAGGCAGAGAAATACCAGGCGATTGACTTGATAGAGCAGTGGGGAGGACGCCCAGATATGCCTGTCGAACCACGCCTGGTTACGCGCGGCGTAATAAGCGCGCAGGTCCGATCCGCCCGACAAGTAGCTTTCATAGACGTTGCGGGTGCGCGCCTTGATGTTCCATGAGTCCTCGAGATCCTCCAGCAGCGCTTCGGGGACCAGAAATACCTTCCCGCCACCGTCGGTAATGCGCCAGGTGTATTCGGTGTCATCGCTGTACAGCTTGAGCGCGTCCAGTGGCAGTCCGATCTTCTTGTACAGGCTGCGATGGGCCAGTAACCCCCCGTAGGTGGCGAAAGGGAGCTGCACCCGTTCCGGCATGGGCACGCTGGCACCGGGCTTTCCGAAGGGCAGGCGTCGCCAAATCTTGTATGGCAACTGGGCGATGTGAAAGCCGAAGAAGCTTGAGCGCCGCTGAATGGCGTAACGCAGCGGTACACCCGCGGCGATGTCCGCTTGATGCGTGGGGCGAAAGCCGAGCACTGCGCAATTGTCCCTGCCGTCGATCGTTTCACGTTCATGAAGAGACCGGTGTAACACCTCAATGGCATGGGTGGTCGGCGCGTTATCGTCGTCCATCAACCAGATGTAATCGTCGCCGGTTTCCAGCGCGGCCTTGATGCCTGTCGAATAGCCGTTGGCCGAGCCGGTGTTGTCAGGCAGCCAGAGCACCTGAATCCGGTCGGGCCACTCATCGCACAGCGCCTGCAAGGGTGCAACGGAAGCATTGCTGACAATGATCACACGACCGATCAGCGGGCTCTCCAGCGAGCGGCTGATCAATGTGTGCAGATAGCTGAAACGGTCACCATAGGTGAGCGTCACCAAGGTGGTCTGGTGGGGCATGGTGTGGTTCCGGGGCTGGTTAAGCAGGCTGAGACGCATGTTTCAGGCACACGCCTTGGGCAGTTTCCTACAGGTGCGGCAGGTCTTACGCGCGGGCTTCGACCCTTGACAGGCTGCTGATGGGCAACACCATTTTTTGCTGGCGTTGCAGCATGTTGAGCAGAATCACCGCACGCTCGGTACCGTCTTCGCTCAGAAAGATGGCTTCCACATCACTCCAGCTGCCCGTCGTGATCATTACCGGATCACCTTGAATAAATCGTGCTTTGGGCGCAGGTGTGGAGAGTCGCTGGCGGATCTGCTCGATCAGATGATCGCGGACCGGCACCGGGTGCCCGCCGAACGTCACAATGCGCGAGACTCCGCGTGTGAAGCGAATCGGGTACCAGTTGTCCTGTACCTGATCCATCTGAATGAACAGGTAACCGGGAAACAAAGGCTCGTCGGCCTGAACCCTGGCAGCGGTTTTTTTCACATCGACCTGCAGCGGTCGGTAGCACTGGAAATGCTGGCGTCGCAAATGCTCTTCGGCGCGGGCTTCCTGACGCGGTTTGGTCTGGATCAGATACCAGCGAGCTTCCTGGGCGGAGAGGGCCATGATTAATTCCTTTTAAATGAAACAGCTCAGTGAACGGCAGGCGTCAATACGGGTTATCGGGGCGCAGGGTGGTAGTTGTAGCCATAGGCCGCGTAGTCGTAATCGGACGTCGTGGCCTTGCGTACCACCGCGTTGAAAATGGCACCCTTGATCAGAATTCCGTTCTGGCCCAGGCGGCGCTTGCAGGCTTCGATTTCCTGGGCGGTGGTCATGCCGAAACGAGCAACCAGCAGACAGGTGCCTGCCTGGCGACCCACCAGCGTCGCGTCGGTCACAGCGAGGATGGGTGGCGTGTCAATCAGGATCAGGTCATACAGTGGCGACAATTCGGCCAGCATCTTGTTGAAGTTGTCATGCATCAGCAGTTCCGAGGGGTTGGGTGCCGCGAAACCACAGGACATAAAATCCAGATGCCGGACCCGCGTCTGATGGATGACTTCGGTGCACCGCAAGCGGGCGGCCAGCGTGTCGGACAGACCGTGTTTGGGCTGCAGGCCAAAGAGGCGATGCAGGTAGCCTTTGCGCATATCGGCATCGATCAGCAGAACCCGCCTGCCGGTCTGGGCAATGATGGTTGCCAGATTGCTCGATACAAACGATTTGCCGGCGCCTGGTGTCGGGCTCGATATCATCAGTACGTTGTTACGCGCCTCCAGCATGGCGAAGTGCAAGCTGGTACGCAGGCTGCGCAGCGATTCGATGGCCAGCTCGCCGGGTGCGGCAATGCTCAGCAGTCTTGAATCCTTGCTATCCTGATCGCGCTTTTCCAGGCGTTCCTGCTGACGCGAGTGGGGGAGTGATGCGTAGACCGGCATGCCCAGACTTTCGATGACTTCGGCGCTCTCGATGCCCCGATAGAACGCCTGGCGCACGAATACGATGGTCATCGCGACCAGTGCGCCGATCAGCGTGGCGATCAGCACAATCAGCGTCTTCATCGGTTTGACGGGTTTCTCGACATTGGTGTCGGCGTTGTCGATGACCCGCACATTACCAATGCTGCCAGCACGCAGAATGTCCTGCTCCTGACTCTTGTTGAGCATCAATGTGTAGGTCTGGCTGATGACCTGCATATCGCGGGTCAGACGCAGCAACTCCTGCTGGGTCATGGGCAGCGCGTCGATCTTCTTCAACAGGCCTTGTTTCTGTTGTTCCAGCTGGTTCATCTGGCTCATCAGGCTGCGATAGGTCGGGTGCTCACGGGTGTACAACCGTTCCAGCTCTACGCGCCTGAGTTTCAGTTCGGAAAGCATCGAGTCGAGGCTGACCACCTGATCAAGCACGCCTTTGGTTTCGATGCTAAGGTCCACCGACCTGGCGCTGGTCTGGAAGGTGTTCAGCGCAGTCTCCGCGTCCTCCAGCTGTTTGCGCACGGCAGGCAACTGCGAGCGTAGAAACTGCAGCCGCTGCGCGGCCTCGGCCGAACTGCGCTCCACGTTCTGGCGTACATAAAGATGGCTGACTTCGTCGAGAATCCGGTTGGCCCGCTGTGCGTCCTGGTCCTCTATGGACAGGTAGATGATGCCCGAGTCCCGGCCGGCTTCGGCGATTTTCAACCGGTTCTGATAAACCAGCGCGGTGCTGAGCGTGCGCTGTCTGGAGACACTGAAATCGGTACCGGGACGCGCCCGCAGCGCAGCGACCTGAATCTTCACCCCGTTGCCTTCGACAATGCGGTTGATGGTGCCGCCAAGCAGCAGATTGTGCTCGTTGTCGTAGAGCGAGAACTGGCCAGGCTTGCCTGCGATGAGGGTGAGTTTTTCGCCCAGCAGGTGCTCCGGCACCTCCAGTTGGAATACCTCGATTTTCTCGCCACCCCACGCGTATTGCGTCAGGCCGAATAACGGCTTAGCCAATTCACCGTCGCGCACTGGCTTGAAGGTACGGTATAGGTAAGGGCCGATTACCGGAAAGAAATCAGGTGTCTGCAGCGTATTGAGCTTCAGATCGTCGACGACCTTGCCCAACAATGCGCGCGACTTGATCAGCTCGATCTCGGTGGTCGCCTGCGACACTGACAATGGCTTGGCGCTGACCTCCGGGGTGCCCTCGATGCCGATTTTTCGGGGCTCTATCTGGATCATGGCGGTGGCCTGATACACCGGCGTGGCCAGAATGGCATAGCCCAGACCGATCAGAAAAAACAGGCTGACGGTCCACAGGATCAGCGCTTTGTGATCGAAAAGCATGCGCAGGACCGCTGCCAGATCAATCCGGGAGTCCTGGTGGAAATCCAGCGAAGGACGGTTCATGACGGTCATTTATCCTGTTGCTCCTGACTGAAAATGAGGAAGCCAGTCGTCAATGCAGCGTGAGAGCTGCGTGTAGGTCTGTTCAAAGGCTGATGCGGGACGTCGGTAAGGGTCGGCGATGTCGAGCGGGTGCTGCCATTTACCGATCAGAAAGGCTTTGCCGCGTACTTCGGGTGCGAGTTTGAGGACGTCGGCAAAATGTGCCTGCTCCATCAGCAGAATCAGGTCGGCCTGGCGTAGCAGATCACGGCTCATCTGCCGAGCTGCATGGCGCTGCGGCTGTACCCGGTGCGTTTGCAGAACCTGCCGAGCCGCCGGGTCGATGGACGAACCTGACAGCGCGGCGATGCCTGCTGACTGAACGCGCACCTGCGTGGCCTCCAGGCGTTGATGCAGTATCGCGACGGCCATCGGGCTGCGGCAGATGTTGCCGACGCACAACACCAGTACGTTACTGAACATGTGCTTTGCCACTGGTCTGGAACAGGCGTCTGCTCAGGTTGACGACAACATTGCCGGCCACTTTCCACAACGTCTGCAGTTTGTGGCGGGGGGCGAGCGCGGCCAGCGAGAGGCACACCGTCTGCATCAGGAAGTGTTCGTACAGGGGCTGATTGCCCAGACGATTGTAATAGTTGGCCAGGCTTGAACAGGTCTGCAGGTTCATATGCAATTTGCGTTTGTCGCTGCGCATGGAAAACACGCCGCCGGGGTGCAGCCGATAGGCAGCCGGCTTGATCTGCGCCATGAACTTGCCTTTGCCGTAGGCCCCCAGCAATGACCACCAGCACATATCGTTCAACGGTGCTCCGCACATGCTCAATTCGGGCGGCATTGTGCTGAACACATTGCGAAAGCAGACGGTCAGGGTCGACAGGCGTCTGGCCTGTTGCAGCTCCAGCGCCGTAGCATCGTTGCGCAACAGGCCTTGCAGTTGCACGCCGTACTGGCCGTATTCGTCGAAGGCGAACGCGTCGTGATAGGTGATGACGTAATCGGCATGGCTCTCGAGAAAGTCCACTTGCAGCTGCAGCTTTCGCGGATCAGTCCAGTAATCGTCGGCTTCGCAGTAGGCGATATAACGGCCGCGGGCTTCGGCGAACAGGCCCGGAACGCAAGGTGCGCCCTGACTGTACTGGTTGACCTGTTGATAGAAGGGCCGAATGATCGTCGGATATCGCTCGGCGTAGTGCGCAATGATGCGTGCAGTGCTGTCCGTGGATGCATCGTCGTTGATCAGGATTTCAAACCTGAAATCGGTCTGCTGTGACAGAAACCCTTCCAGTGCCTGAGCAATGAAGGCCTCCTGGTTGTAGGCGGGGCATATGATGCTCAGCAACGGCGATGCCACGCAGGGTTCGCCGGTATTTTTTGCAGTGTCGTCCATGGCTCAGGTACTCGGTTTGCTGAACAAAACATAGATTTTTGACGCTAGCGGCCCATGGCTTGCCGCCACCAGTGCCAGAGTGACAAGGCCGCTGGCGGCGAGCGCCAGCAGCAGGCTGCCACGGCTTTCATCGGCAATCAGATGGAACACAGGCGCGCTGATCGCCAGGCCCGCAGCGGTCATCGCACTGATACGCAGAATGTCGCTCAACCATTGCCGATGAAGACCCGGTGCCAAGTGCTGATGGACGATGACGGGCCATATGGCGAAGGACGTCGCACGCAGGAAAAACCACGCCAGCGCTGCGCCGTAAACGCCTTGATAATGTATAGCCACGAACATTACAGGCACGCTGATCAGTGTCGAAATCACGCTGTACCACAGGTGCAAGTGCATTCGGCCATAGGCGTATTGCAGGTAGAACTGGAAAGCACTGGCAGCCATGATTGCGCTGCCCAGCGCGTACCAGCCCAGCACCGGTCCACTCCAGCGCGCAGCTGTGTGATCACCCGTCCAGGCGATAATCAGCGGCTCGGCATACAGGGCAATTACGCCTGCCAGAGGGAGCAGAAAGGTACAGGCAAGGCGATTGGCTGCCAGAAACAACGTGTGCATGTCGTCGCGCCTACCTTCGGCCACCAACACAGTCAGGCGCGGCAAGAGCGTCTGAACCAGCGGGTTGCTCAGCATCACGATGCCCGTGGCGATCAACGCAACCAGTGAGAAGTAGCCGTACTGGTCCAGTGGCAGCAGATTCGACAGCAGCACCTTGTCCACCTGAGTCAGCACAATCCACAGCACTGCGCTCAACGACAGACTGGCGGCGAACGGCAGCAGCGGCTTGATCAGTTGCCAGTCCAGGCCGGTCAGCCAGCGCGGCGCAGGCATCTGCCTGCGGGCTTTGCTGGCAAAAAGCAGGGCTTCGAGCAGCCCGACCACGAGCTGAAATACAAAAAAGTCTTGTGGGTCTCGGGAGAACTGACTGACCAGCAGCAAGCCGCCGAAGTAGCGCAGCGTTGCAATCGACACATTGGTAGCGTTCAGCCAGGCGTGCTGCTCAAGGCCCTGAATGGCGCTTTTATAGAGTGTCGAATACAGGCGCAAGGCGATGACGATGCCCATCAAGGTGATGCAATGCGCCAGAGTGTCGGGTTGCAGCGTATTGGCGTTCAACCATTGTGCTGCGATCCAGGGACTGGCGACATGGACAAGCAGGCCGCAGAGCATCGTGATCGGTAGAAATATCAGTTCGAATGAGCGCAGTAGACGGCCCAGGCTTTTCTCGCTCACGGGAGTGCCTTGCTGATGTGCCACTGCGCGCACCAGGCTGGGAGACAGTCCCGCGTCCAGCAGTTGCAGCCAGGCTTGCAGCAGGGTGAAGAAACCGATCAAGCCGTAGGTCTCGGCACCCAGATGGCCCAGATAAAACGGCATGATCAGAATCCCGACCAACATTACATAGGCCTGTCCGCTGTAGTTCAGGACGGTGTTGCGAATGATCGAACGGCTGCGAATGACCGGGCTTGTGTCACGCATGATAGTCAGCAGACCCTGGCAGCGGAGCAAGCCGGGTAGTCCATATCTGTCACAGCACAGGTTTCGATCAGCGTGCGTATGACCAGGTCCTGCTCGCTTTTCAGCAGGCCGGGATAGATCGGCAGGCACAGCACTCGTTCGCTCAATGCTCTGGACACAGGCTGGCCGGGCTGTGGTTGCAGGTATTCAAGGGTGTCCAGTGAGGGGTAAAAATAGCGGCGAGGGTTGATCTTGCGCAGGTTGAGCGCGGTGCGCACCGTCAACAGCTGTTGCTCGTTACGCAGCGCCACCGGGTAATAGCTGTTATTGAGCTCGCTGTCGGCCTGGGGTTTTTGCAGATCCAGGTAGCTTTCCAGCGCTGACGTATAGTGGTGAGCGATTTGCGCGCGCTCTTCAAGGATGTTGCCTATGTTGTCGAGAATGCACAGCCCCATGGCTGCGGAGAATTCGTTGAGCTTGGCATTGATGCCGATGCCGTCGATTCGGTCTACTCCCGATATGCCAAAGTTGCACATCAGGTGGGCGCTTTTGGCCAGTTCGTCGTCGTTGGTGATGATCGCGCCGCCTTCAATCGTGTGGAACAGTTTGGTGGCATGAAAGCTCAGGGTGCTGATATCGCCATGATTGAGGACCGACTGGCCGGCATGACGCACGGCAAATGCATGTGCGCCGTCATAGATCACCTTGAGCTTATGTTCGCGGGCAATCTGCTGAATGGCTTCTACGTCGCAAGGATTGCCAAACACATGGGTGCCCACGATTGCCGTAGTGTCTTCGGCGATGCTGCGTTTGATGTGCTGTGGCGAGATATTCCAGGTGTCCGGATCAATATCGGCAAAGACCGGGCGAATACCTTCCCATTGCAGCGAGCTGCTGGTGGCGACGAAACTGAATGGCGTTGTAACAGCGCTGCCATTCAAGCCCAGAGCCCGATAGGCAATCTGCAGGGCCAGGGTGCCATTATTGGTCAGAATAATGTGTTTGACGCCCAGATAGTCCTTGAGCCGGTCCGTCAGATCCTTGGCCAGCGGGCCGTGATTGGTCAGCCAGCCGCGGGCGTAGATACCTTCAACGTAGCGTTTGAACTGGTCGATATCACCCAGATACGTCTTGGTCACATTAATCATCGAAGCCTCCATGTTTCTCTGAATCGGGGTGTTGCCGAGTGAGTGACCAGACATCTTTTTCGCGTACGGGCGCTGCATTGCTTCAGGCAACGCTACCGCCACACCGAACGTGTTCAGTACTTTAAAAATAGAATGGAGAGTCAACAGACATCCGCCGGCGCCTGCTGAGCACCGTGGAAATAACTGAAAGCGTGGGACGGAACAGCGGTCAACTTCGGCTTGATTATCCCGACGCCATGCTCTGCGGCATGTGCGTGACAACGGAATGCGCCTGACGGTCCTATATATCGGTCGCGGCAGGGTATCTGTCAAATTATTTCGTCATCTTTCTGTTATATTTTTCATAAATGGTAAAGCAGATTTCATAACTAACTGATTTATAAGGGTGTCAAAAAAATATCATCTTGCAGGTGTATTTAAATGACACGCTGAACGTGCTTTGCAAGACGTCAATAAGTCGCTGGATTTTACAATCTGCGCCTCTTTATATTTCCAATTTATCTATTTAAATATCAATTAATAATTTTTGGTTCTATGTGGTTTGGTGCATGATCGTGTTCATGGACTGCAGGCAGGAGAACGAACATGAAAGAGCCAGTGCTGTATTTTGATTACGCCGCCACTACGCCTGTGGACGAGCGTGTTATCAGGGTCATGGTCGATTGTCTGGGTGTGTCAGGCAATTTTGGCAACCCTGCATCCAGCGCTCATTCATTCGGACAAAAGGCCCGCGTTGCGGTAGAGATTGCCCGTGAGCAGGTTGCCCGTCTGGTAGGTGCTCAGGCCTCGCAGATCATCTGGACCTCCGGTGCCACCGAATCCAGCAATCTGGCGCTCAAGGGCGTGGCTCAAGAACGCGCGAAGAGGCAGGCAGCATTCGCCGGAGGCAGATCCGGTCATATCATCACCAGTCAGATCGAACACAAGGCAACCCTTGATACTGCGCGGCAACTTGAGGAAGTGGGCGTCGAGGTTACCTGGCTGGCCCCGGACAGCGATGGCCTGATCAGCGCCGACGCGGTCAGTGCCGCTTTGCGCAATGATACGTTTCTGGTCTCGCTGATGCTGGTCAACAACGAACTGGGTACGGTCAACGACATCGCGGAAATCGGCAGGCGGGTAAGGGCTCACGGCGCATTGTTGCATGTCGACGCTGCGCAGGGCGCTGGCAAGTTGCCGATTGACTTGAGTCAGCTCGCGGTAGACCTGATGTCGCTTTCTGCACACAAAATCTATGGGCCCAAAGGGATTGGCGCGCTGTATGTCGGCCCGCGCGCGCAGCAACGGGTTCTCGCCCAGATTCACGGAGGCGGGCATGAATGTGGTCTGCGCTCCGGCACCCTGGCGACGCATCAGATTGCCGGGATGGGTGCGGCCTTTGCCCTGGCGGCCGAAGTGCTTGAAGAAGAAGTTGTTGAAATACAGCGGCTCAATAGTCTTCTCTGTGAGCGACTGGCCGATATTCCGGGTGTGTGTATCAACGGCAGTCCCACCCAGCGGATTGCCCACACCCTCAGTTTTACATTCACCCACAATGATCTCGACGTTGCAGCGCTGGGCGACAAACTTGCCTTCTCTTCTACCTCGGCCTGTAACTCGGCGAAGAACCTGCCTTCACACGTCCTGCTGGCTCTGGGACTGAGTCCGCAGGCTGCCGGTCAGACCATACGTCTGAGCCTGGGGCGCTTCACTCGTGATCAGGATATCGAGCGTGCGGCCGAGTCGATTCATGCCTGTCTGATTCAACCAGCGTTCTGGGCGGTTGCTCAGTCTCGATGAGTGCTCCATTATCTGAACCGGTGAAAGCAGTCAATTTCCGGGTCAGCAGGAGAGTCAATGAGCACGCAATCCAATGCCAGTTCAGAAGTGGCAGAACGTTTGGCGCAAACCCGCGCCTTGATGAGCAGGGAGCGCATCGATGCCTATCTGGTGCCGTCAGCGGATCCGCATCTCTCCGAATACCTGCCCGGCTATTGGCAGGGGCGCCAGTGGCTGTCGGGTTTTCACGGTTCGGTCGGTACACTGATCATTACCCAGGACTTTGCAGGCATATGGGCTGACAGTCGCTATTGGGAGCAGGCAACCAAGGAACTGGCAGGTAGCGGTATCGAGCTGGTGAAACTGTTGCCGGGCCAGCAGGGGCCGCTTGAATGGCTGGCGGACGAAGCCAAAGCCGAAAGTGTAGTTGCCGTAGACGGTGCGGTCCTGGCCGTTGCCTCTTCGCGCACTCTTGCAAGCAGGCTTTACGCGCGTGGTGCTCGCCTGCGCACGGATATCGATCTGCTCACCGAGCTGTGGCAGGACCGTCCTGCCTTGCCGTCTCACCCAATCTACGAACACTTGCCCCCTCAGGCATCTCTGGACCGTGCTGAAAAACTGGCTCGTGTTCGCCAGATCGTTGCCGAGCGAAACGCTGACTGGCACTTCATCGCAACACTGGATGACATAGCCTGGCTGTTCAATCTGCGTGGCGCTGACGTTTCCTACAATCCGGTTTTCATCGCCTTCGCCTTGATCGGTCCGCATAGCGTCACGCTGTTCGTGGACTCAAGGAAAGTGCCTGACCCGGTGCGCTCGCGTCTGGAGCGCGACGGCATCAATCTCATGGAATACACGCAGATTGGCGCAGCCTTGCGCGAGCTGCCGAAAGACGCACGACTGCTGGTTGATCCGGCGCGTGTTACCTGCGGCTTGCTCGATTACCTTGACAGTGAAGTCACCCTGGTTGAAGGGCTTAATCCGAGTACGCTGCTGAAATCGCAAAAAACCGAGACCGATACAGGTCACATCCGTCAGGCAATGGAGCAGGATGGTGCGGCGCTCTGCGAGTTCTTCGCCTGGCTGGACAGTGCGCTGGGACGTGAGCCCATCAGCGAAGTGACGATTGATGAAAAGCTTACTCAGGCACGGGAGCGACGTCCTGGATATGTTTCACCCAGCTTTGCAACCATTGCAGGGTTCAATGCCAACGGCGCGATGCCGCATTACCGAGCGACTGAAGCTGAGCACGCGCAGATAGAAGGTGATGGCTTGCTGTTGATCGACTCGGGCGGTCAATACCTTGGTGGCACCACCGATATCACGCGCATGGTTGCGATCGGAACGCCGAGTGCCGAGCAGAAGCAGGACTGTACGCGGGTTCTCAAAGGCGTTATTGCGTTATCGCGCACGCATTTTCCCAAAGGCATTCTTTCGCCGTTGCTGGATGCCATTGCCCGAGCGCCAATCTGGAGTGAAGGCGTCAACTACGGTCATGGCACCGGGCATGGTGTCGGGTATTTTCTGAACGTCCACGAAGGGCCACAAGTTATTGCCTATCAGGCACCTGCAACGCCGCAGACAGCAATGCTCCCAGGCATGATCACGTCTATTGAACCTGGTACTTACCGGCCCGGGCGCTGGGGTGTGCGCATCGAAAACCTGGTGATTAATCAGGAAGCGGGCACTACCGAGTTCGGCGAGTTCCTGCGTTTTGAAACCCTGACGCTTTGCCCGATCGATACGCGTTGCATCGAGGTCTCGATGTTGAACGAGGAAGAACGCACCTGGTTGAACGATTACCACGCTCACGTTCTTGTGCGATTGAGCCCTCTACTGCAGGGTACAGCGCTGTTGTGGTTGCAGGCACGCACGGTCGCTGTCTGATATCTCGAAGCGCGTTACCGCAGGCTCAGTCCTGCGGTAACGGATCCGTCAGTGGTGTGCTTTTTCTGCAGACGATAATCATGCTGCGGCTGGTATAGCCTGCGGGGTTGAGGCCGAACGGATAGTCTTCCGGCTCTTCGGTGGCATCGCCCGATTTTGCGATGACCTTGAACGTCCTTGACGCACAGGCGTTGGTCGCAAGCTCGTAGCATTTGGCCCAGGAGGACGTCAGGCCGGAGCAGTTGATGTGAATGCCGCGCTTGCTTTGCTTGACAGGCTTGGATGTGGCTGCACAACCTGCCACAGCCAACATGGCCAATACGATAAAAATGTATTTCATTCCTTTCCTTAGCAGGCCATTGCTAATCGCGATCCATCCGGATGACTGGATCATGAGTCGATAAAACTGTAACGCAGAACTCTCGAACATCTGTAGGTCAGGTGTAAACATGGCGCATGCGCTTAACAAATGCTAGTGCCATGTCGCTTCTTGACCTTATGACCGCGTGGTCAGTTCAGTCGGCAGGGACCAATTGAGGTTTTGTGTTTGCAGAACCAAGGGTGGCACCGATGGATGCGAAGATGATTGCGCCAATTGCCAGCCATTGGGTCAGCGAAAGGCTCTCGTGAAGAAACACCAGACCTGATAGCGCTGCGAAGACAGGCTCCAGGCTTGCCAGTGTGCCGAATGTGCGTGCCGACATTCGCGTCAGAGCGATCATTTCCAGGCTGTAGGGCAGGGCGGTCGACAGAATGGCGACACCCAGCGCTGCCGGTACCAATGAAATGTCAAATAATGCAGAGCCTGCGTGTATCACGCCGACAGGTCCGATGAAGAGTGCGGCAATCATCACGCCAAGCGCGGCGGTCTGTACGCCGTTGTCTGCACCTGCTTTATGCCCGAACACTATATAAGCGGCCCAGCACACTCCGGCCCCCAGTGCATACGCAGCGCCGAGCAGATCAATCGCTTCGTTCGAGGCCCCGAGGGGGATCAATAGCAATAAGCCGATAACTGCCAGCGAAACCCATAGAAAATCGATGGGCTTGCGCGAAGACAGCAGAGCTACAGCCAGTGGACCGGTGAACTCCAGCGCGACCGCGATTCCCAAAGGCACAGTCTGCAACGACATATAGAAAAGGAGGTTCATGCTGCCCAGCGCAATGCCGTAGATCACCACAGTGCGTAGCGATTTTGCGGTCAGATTCGCTCGCCATGGGCGCAGGATGGCGATAAGGATAAGGCTCGCAAATACCAGCCTCAGGGTCGTGGTGCCTTGCGCGCCCACTACGGGAAAAAGACTCTTTGCCAGTGACGCGCCGCTTTGAATGGAGATCATGGCGATCATCAGCAGCCCTAGGGGGAAAAGGGCGGACGCTATAGTGTGGGGTTTCTCAGACATTTTGGTTGTACATCCTGGGTGTGATCCGGGCACTGATAATCGAACATGATGCGCAACAATCGATGCATGGGCAATATATTGCGCAATTTTTGCTTTTCCTTCTATATAGGTAATCACGAAACGGGCAATTTCGGTGATTTTGAAATTAACGGTTGACGCCCTCTGTGATCTGTCTATAATTCGCCCCACTTCCGGCGCAGACGGAAACGAAAAAGCCTTGCAGATCAATAGTTTACAAGGTTTTGAAGTAAAGAGTCAGCGAGGAAGGAGGTCGAGTCTGCAGTGATCGACAGCGGTGAGA